>NZ_JAMPLL010000030.1:0-40160 GCF_039962495.1 Leptolyngbya sp. AS-A5
TGAAGCGGCTCCGGTTGCACTCTCTGCTCCTGCAATCAACGGTTAGTCTCTAGCTGTTTAAGCGTGAAAAAGCCCTCCGAGATTCGGAGGGCTTTTTCACGCTTAAATGGATTAGTCAAAAAGAGCTGCTTAGTTTGAGAGCTTATTGCAAGGCTTGTGCAGCTTAACAAATTAGCTGTGTTACTAGTCGCGCAGTTTGTTCAGCACTGTCAATAACGGCGATCGATTTTGCCGCTATTGACATCTTCTCTAGTTGGTCACGATTCTCCAATAGTGCCAGTACCGATCGCTGAAGCTGCTCTACGCTCAATTCTGACTGGCGAAACATCTCTGCTGCGCCTGCATCGACCATTACTTTTGCGTTAAACGCTTGGTGATCTTCTGCGGCAAAAGGGAACGGAATTAGAATTGCAGGTGTTCCGGTTACAGTAAGCTCCGTGACTGTGCCCGCTCCAGCACGACTGATTGCTAGATTCGATCGCATTAATAGTGCTGCCATGTTTTGGTAGAACGGCAACGCCAAATATTGGGAATGCTGCAAGCTTTTTGCATCTGGGTCGTTTTCTCCAGTTAGATGAACAATCCAAGCGCCTTTGTCAAACCAAGCAGGTGCAGCTTTTCTGACCAGTTGGTTCATTGCCACTGCACCCTGACTTCCACCAACTACAACAATCAGGGGAACATCATTCGGGATCGGTAAATCTAGCTTATCCTGATGTGAAAGGGCGGCTCTGAACTGCGATCGTACAGGAGTTCCGACGACGACAGTTTTTGCTTTTGGTAATGATTTGGCGGCAAGCTTGAAGCCGATCGCAACTGTCGTACACCACGGCGCAAAAAATCGCGTCACTTTTCCGGGTAAAGCGTTCGACTCATGCAGGATTACGGGAAGACCCAGCGATCGCGCTGCAATGATCGCAGGTGCAGAAATATATCCGCCTGTTGTGAATACCCCGTCAAAGCAACCTTTTTGCAGAATTTGTCGCACGTTCCAGATTGACTTGATTAGGCGGAATAAAATCTTGACTGTTCCTAGCCCTAGTTTTTGTTGGAATCCTGCAACTGAGATGCGGTGAATTGGATAGCGATCGCCCACAAGCTGCGATTCTAAACGATCAGGGACACCAAGCCATTCAATTTCAAAGTCGGGGAGTTGTTCTGCAACAGCGATCGCGGGAAAGACGTGCCCTCCTGTGCCGCTTGCAGCAATCAGGAGACGACGAGATTTTTTTTCTAGCTGGGGAGATGATTGCACGATGAACACTTCGCAATTCACGAAGGAAATTCTATCGTACTCGGAGCCGGAAGGGAATTTTTTGCGTCAATCAAACAGAGCGAGTTGGATGATGTTCGAGTCAATTGTAGAAGGTTTGCGGCGGGTTGTGGTTTTGTGAGGTTTAATTTCTACGTGGGCGACGAGCCAACTCCGTAGCCAAGACGATCGCTCTAAGTCCAAGTTGTCAAGATCTAGTGCAGCCGGAAATAAATCAGGAGAGGGCAATTGCGCCCATTGAATCTCGCTCTCAAAACGATCGTATCCAAAAGGTAAGACGGATTCAGGCATTCGAGTAAGATGTGGCAAGAAGTCTGAACTTTGGCGGAAGTGCAATCGTTGTACTTCTAGTTGCTGCACTTGCCGATGCCGCGCTTCTCGATAGTTCAGAACCGGTGCTGGATAACCTTTGACTCGCGGCGGTAGACCGAGCTGAACTGCGGGAATGTGGGCAAGTTCTGGAACCCATTTTTTAATGAATTCACCATCGGGATCGCAGCGATCGACGGCGGCTTGCTCAGGATTGTAAATGCGAGTCCAGCTTTTATCTAAGCAATGCGTTACACCCGCTTGCATTGCCCATTGATAGTGATCGATCGGGCAATCTCCATCGATTAGATGTCGCATGAAATGGAGCGCTCCATAACGCCAATCGATTCCAAGTAAGTTACTCAGAAAGCTTGAGTACAAAGCACGTGATCGAAAATTCATTGCCATCCATCCGCCTGTGGCTTCCAAACATCGGGCAGCAGCATCGACGATCGGGAATCCGGTTTGTCCGGTCTTCCAGGCTTCGTAAAGGGTTTCATCGAACTGCCAACCGTCTTGATCGAACACAGAGTAGAGCGATCGTAGTTCTAATTGAGGGAGATAACGAAATCGCTGAGCGAAGCCACTTCCCCATCGCAAGCGTGAGATAAATTGTTTTCGACTGCGTTGTATTTTCTGATTGCTGTCGTACTTTAATAAGCGTTGCGCTGTTTGATAACATTCACGAACCGAAATTACTCCAAATTTGATATATGGACTCAAGCCAGAAGTAATCTCTGCACCGGGATAAGAGAGTTGCCAATAATAGCGATCGACTTTCTCTGTTAAGAATTCTTGGAGTAGAGTTCTGGCAGCCTGAGTTCCAGCAGGTGGAATCATTTTGCGATCCGGTAGCAATCCTAAGTCTGTGAGTGTAGAAATCGGTTCACCCAACACATCATCAGGAGTCGGAATGTTGCTTGGCGTTGGCAACAGTTCCGACTCCATTTCGCGATACCAAATCTTGCGGTAATCGGCATAAGGAATGAGTTCCGAAACGGCGGCGGTTGGCTCAAACCAGCGAATTCTTAGATTTTGTTGTGTTAAAACACGATTGAGACGGGCATCTCTCACCCGACCATAGATGCGCTCATAGTCAACATAAGCATAAATACCATCTGAGCCAGTTTCGCGAATCAGATTTGGCAGAATCTCAATGGGATCACCGAATCGCAGAATTAAGCGACCTCCTCGATCGCGCAACTCCTGATCGAGCGATCGCAAGCAATCCAGCATAAATGCGACCCGCGCCGAACCTGTCTCCGGATGATGCAACAAGGCACGATCGAAGATAAACACCGGAATCACAGCACCTCGCGACGCAGCCCGATGCAAAGGAGCATGATCGCTAATGCGTAAATCTCGGCGAAACCAAACGATCGTTCGCTTCATGAATGTTGTTCAAGATATTGATTGATGTCTTCGATCAGGCGACTCAGTTCGGCTTCGGTGTTGAGTCGGATGCGATCGTCGCGCAACGTTACGAGAACTCTTGCTGCAAATGGAGATGCCCAGATGTTTGGATTGCAAAAAAGCTCAAGAAAAATATCGCCTGTGTAACGATATTCCATGGAAGGTTGAGGTGCAGCTTTGCTGCCTGTCTTTGTTGCAGTTGTTTTCAAGCATCCCATTAGTTCGTTGAGGGCTGCTTTTAGCTCTTGTGCGGCTTCGGGTGTAAAGCGGAACATCACTGAGCCATTATCTAGATTTAAAGTAAGTTGCGTCATTGATTCAGTCTTTATGATCCATTCTAGAATGCGATCGTAAAGCTGAAGTTTCTAGCTGATAATCTTTCACAACAATTCTCAAGACTAGATCAATGATTAGTTGTGTCATTGCCGCGATCTTGATTTGAAGATGAGAATTTTGTCAAAAAGTTTTCGGTATTATGAAAACCAAAAAGCTTTTAGTAGCAAAGCTTTGGAGCATTTTTTATAAGCGAGATCTACACTAAAACCATTGCTATCTGATATTGGTATGGTTCTAGACAATCGATCGACCGTCCGTAAAGTTCTCGTCATTACTCTGCTTCTAAATCTTTTTGTTCTATTGCTAAAAGCTGTAGTGGGATGGTTTACCGGATCACTCAGTTTACTAGCGGATGCACTGCATAGTTTGACCGACAGCGCGAGTAATGTTTTGGGATTAGTTTCCAGCCAGTTCTCATCCCCTGTACCCGATCGCGATCATCCTTATGGGCATCAGAAATATGAAGCCATTGGAGCGCTAGGCGTTGCAGCTTTCTTAGGAATTGCGTGTTTTGAGATTTTGCAAAGCGCGAGCGAGCGGCTGACCAAGACCAGTGAACCCGTGAAAATTGCTGGAGCTGAACTTTGGCTATTGCTGATTGTGCTTGGAGTAAATCTATTCGTCACTTTTTATGAGCGGCGCGAGGGAATGCGCGTCAATAGTCCGATTCTGATCGCAGATGCTCAACACACGATGAGTGACGTTTGGGTGACGATTAGCGTATTGGGTGGATTAATTGGAATTTGGATTTTCAATTGGCAATGGTTGGATGTAGTGCTGGCACTACCCGTTGCAATTCTGGTGTTTTATAGCGGTTGGAAAGTCTTAAAGCAGAATTTACCGTGGTTGGTAGATGAGATTGCGATCGCGCCCGAAGCAATTCATGCGATCGCAATGACTGTTCCGGGGGTCATTAACTGTCATGACATTGCCTCGCGGGGGGTCGTTGGGCGACAAACCTTCATCGAAATGCACTTGATTGTAGATGCAGGGGATGTCGAAACTGCTCACCAAATCACCGAAGAAGTGGAAGCGCGACTAATTGAAAGGTATAGCCCAGTTCGAGTGATGATTCATGTAGAGCCACCGTCCTACCAAGAAGATCACATCAGCTTCGGGATTTAGCGATCGGGCTGCCAGCTGGCGACGCGCCACCATTCTAAAGCAGTTTCAGGCGGGATTTTTAACCGCGCGATACCCGATGTGAGAGGCAGAACCAGCGTGAGTTTTGTGTCGGTATCCAACTGAGTCAGAACAGGTTTGAAGTCATATTCGCCAACCTGAGCAACCGGAAACTCTTTTGAGGTGACATCCTCAGCGTGAAACAGCGATCGATTCGCTTCGATTTCTAGCGGTTGCTGGTGGTTTAACGTGACAAGACCGGGAAATCCAATCACTCTCAAGTGAATCAGGTCTGGTTGTCCGAGCAGAAACTTTTTATAAAACACAACTTGCCAAGCGCGATCGCAGTCGTCTTGCAGCTTTGATAAAGAGCGGAACAGAACGCCGTTTGCATCCGAATAAGTATGAACCGAGGCGATGGCAAAATTCGTGCCGATCGTCCAAATCAGAATTGCTAAAACGCAACTTTTCCACAACCACGCCCAGTTTTCCACAACTCTCGTTCCGTTTTCCACAACGTTGATTTATTGCTTACCTTCAAATTGTGAGTACCACACCAGGTTGCCAACAATGTTAATTCCCAAAGCAATGCTGCCAACAATCCAACCGAGTTGAGGGTTGTAGCTGCCACGGCTCAGCGTTTTCATCCATTGGTGCGTCTGGTCTGAGGACAACAGTTGATCGGCAATAAACGGAAAAAGATACATCAACGCTGCTCCAGCAATGAGCCATACAACCATTGAGGCGAGCAGAAAGACAGTTTTAGCGACAGATTGACTACCCATTGTGAAAAGCTTAAATTGTGCGATCGCAGATCAAGGCTTTAAGTGAGCGTACCACGATCGACAGTCAGTACGCCCAGCATGAACCGGTACACTGAGCAGGACTTGAACCTGCCAGTAACACACTTATCGGGTGTGTACGTCGTCCCCTTTCGCCTTCGGTTGCACCATCCCTACATTCTCTTAGTAGAAGGCCCTCTTGGAAGAAGGCAAGAATAATCCACCTTGCCTTCTTTGGATAAAACTATTCAGCTTTCATAGGTGGGTGTGAGTGTTGTTTGGAGTATTGTTTACAGTTTTAAACAACCTTCGTGTTGGACTTTTGAAATGGCTTCGGCTTGTTGACGCTGCGATCGAATTTCAGCGCTACTTAGTCCTCTGCGCCGATCGTAGCTAAAGTTCCAGGAGTCCGATTTCGGTGATTTCAGAATCATTTCGTCACCTCTGGTTTGTCTTCTTTTGTACTACATTAATATTACATATTGTATTACAAAATTATCAAGCGCGTACTACAATTTCTGCCTGCATGACAGTTCACTTCTAAAAGAACCCCGCTCCTGATGTGCCAGAAGCGGGAGAAGGGTGAGAATATTGCCCTACGCAGAACACAGAGTTCGCCTATATTGTCCGCTTTCTACACGATGATTTTTCAGTCAGTTTTTTGACTAAATCCGCCTTCTAACCCCCAAATTGAAAGGTTAGAGGTGCAGTTATGTCTTCTTATGCCGTTTTGAATTAAGGCGTTGCAGAAGGAAAAATGCTGCAAATCTTTGTAATATGCGTGTAGTATATCCACAGAACATACTACACGCATATTACAAAGCCATCTAGACCCTTTACGAGGTTTTTAGGCACAGTGCGATCGTACTTCCACGCTTGCTTTGGGAAAAAGTGCCCATTCTACGAGATACTTTTGGGAGGACAAACCGCGATCGCACCGTCGAACCCGGAGCGTCTCGCACTTTGTTTTAGTAAGTTGAGTATTAAGAGAGAGTCCAATGGACGAAGACAGCATTAACAACATGGATGCTCCAACCGTAACCCTAACAGATGAGGCAGGCTTGACCCTCACCTGCTACATCGAGCATTCTTTGGACGTGGAAGACCAAGAATATGTGCTGTTACTTCCCGTTGACTCGCCGATCGAGATTTTCGCTTGGCAGGAAAATGGCGACGAGGATGAAGCAGTGTTAGTCGAAGATCAAGAAACGCTCAATACAGTGTTTCCGATCGCAAAAGCCGTTCTAGAAGAACAGAACCTTGCTCTGAAGCAAACGGCGGTGGTCTTGACCGTAGAGGGCGATCTACCCGACCTGGATGAAGAAGAAGCGTGGGCAGGAGTAGAATCCGACTCTGAGGACGATCAAGAGGAGCTTCAACTGCTGGCTAGCTTCTGGCACGAGGAGCAGGAATACGCAATTTATACTCCTCTTGATCCGTATTTCATCCTGGCTCGGCTAGACGAAGACGGAACGCCGCATCTGTTATCTCAAGAAGAACTGAAGAAAATTGAGCCAATGTTACCGATGATCGAAGATCAGCTTTTTGATGAGATGGAGTAATCGGTTTGGAGTCGATCAGCAAATTTGAATCATTTATATTCAAGTGTTTTTTGATCGACTCCTAAAAAACTTTTTTAATCTATACTAGGCGCGGCAGGCTGGACGGAATATTGATCCCCTTGATCATCAATGCTTGTTAATTAGTCCTTTTTATATCCGTTGACTTATTGGTAAACTCCATTACTATTTGTTTTCAGCAAGATATAGTTTTTAGCCCGCCTGTGTAGTCCTTCACCTTACATTCCAGATGAAAATCGCTAAACCTATTGCGAGAGTCTCGTTTTTCCTGTTTCTTGTCGGGGCTGCACTCGGACTATCGGCGTGGCGTGCCCAAGCTTGGTGGAGTTTTGCTAGTTCCCCGATCGCACCGCAAGCAGACTCAAACTCAGGAAAGCGAGTCATCATTCAGATTCCGCAAGGGACTTCCGCTCAACAAATCGGTCAGGAGCTTGAAGCCGCAGGACTGATTCGATCGGCAAAAGCCTGGGAAGTTTGGGCGCGTTGGTTGATGTGGAAAAATCCCGATGGTGGGTTTCAGGCTGGAAACTACGAGCTTTCAACTGGGGACAGTTTGCAGACGATCGCTGAAAAAATCTGGACAGGACAAGTAGCGCAGCGCAGCTTTACGATTCCTGAAGGCTGGTCGCTGAAACAAATGGCGAACTATTTCGAGAAGCAAGGATTTTTCAAGGCGCAGGATTTTCTCGCAGCAGCAAGCCAAGTCTCGAATGCGGAATATCCCTGGTTGCCACAGAATTTGCCGTTTCTTGAAGGCTTTTTGTATCCCGATACTTATCAAATTCAAGCGGGTTCAGAGATTACGCCCAAGCAGGTTATCCAGCAAATGTTGAGCCGCTTCGAGCAAGTGGCACTCCCGGTTTACAACCAGAAACGCGGTAAAACAAATCTTTCTTTGCTGCAATGGGTGACGCTTGCAAGCATTGTGGAGAAAGAAGCGGTGATTCCAGCCGAACGCAACCGGATTTCTGGTGTATTTCACAATCGACTAAAGAAAAACATGACGCTTGGATCTGATCCAACGGTGGAATACGCGCTTGGAGTGCAGCAGACTCCTGAAAATCCGCTAACTTATGCTCAAGTCGCAACGCCTTCACCGTATAACACCTACGTCACACCGGGACTGCCCCCGACTCCGATCGCCGCTCCCGGTATCGCTAGCCTCAAGGCAACACTAGTACCCGAAGCAACCGACTACCTTTACTTTGTGGCGCGTTATGATGGCTCGCACGTCTTTAGCCGCACGTTAGCCGAACATGAATCGGCACAGGCGAAGATTCGCGATCGCGTCGATGCTCAAGCTCAAAAAGGGCAACCCGCTAAGAATCAATCGCGTTGAATCCGTGATTTTTGGGTACGAGATCAGGCTACGATCGCTCTAAGCTATAGATACCCTTAACCAGTTCTTTGATAAACGATTGATAAGCGGCTATTGTAGCTATGATTGTGTAGCTGTGATTGATTTTACCGAAGGCAACTCTTACGCTAGTAATCACGCTTCTTTCAATCCTGTCCAACCTTGCGAGCGACACACCATGTCTTGGGGCAAACTCTTACAACCTGATCTTCTGCTCAATACGACCATTCTTGGGTTAACGCCGGATCTGCTACGCCAGAATAACCTGCGTGGTCTAGTGCTAGATGTCGATGAAACACTCGTTCCGATTACAACGGCTGAGATTTCAGCAGAGTTACTGCCTTGGGTTGAGCAGGTACGAGAGATTACTAATATTTGGCTGGTGAGCAATAATATCAGCGAGAATCGGATTAAGCGGATTGCAGACGTGCTGAAAGTGCCTTACTTCACGGGAGCAGGCAAGCCATCACGACGCAAGCTCAGACGAGCGGTAGAAGCGATGAATTTACCGCCGCAACAGGTGGGTATGGTGGGCGATCGACTGTTTACCGATGTGCTGGCTGGGAATCGGTTAGGGATGTTTACGATTTTGGTGCAGCCGATGGTTGATCCGGCGGCGGAAGTTGCACGGCGGTATCCGGTTCACGCACTAGAGATTCGGTTGTCTCAGGCTCTGGGAGCCACTTTGACTCCGCACAAGCATCAAATCTAAAGAAAAGTTTAGAGAATGGTGGAGTCTAGGAAAATTTTGAGATTCTAGATATAGCTCAAATGGAGCCAGCGATTATAAAGGCTCTAATCCATAAATCTCTGTGAATACTAAGTGGACTGCCAACTCTAAAACGGGTTGGCAGTTTGCTTTTAATCTAAGTTGCGTCCTGTGAGTTCAACGAAAATATCTTCCAGGTTTGAAGGGCGCGTCATGGTGCCTGTTTTGTCGGGCAATTGTTCTAGATAATGGTTGGCATCCTCGACGGTTGGAAAGAACTTATAGTCCCAATGTTCACCAGACTGTTTCATTAGAATTCCTTTACCATGCTTCTGGCGTAATTCTTCTAATGTACCGAGCGAGATTAACTTGCCAGCATCCATAATGCCGATACGATCGCACAGATATTCCACTTCGTCCATGTAGTGTGTCGTTAACAGCATTGTCATGCCTTGCCGATTCAGTTCGCGAATAATTTCCCACAAGCGGCGACGAGTTTGCGGATCGAGTCCGACCGTGGGTTCATCCAGAAAGAGGATTTCGGGTTTATGCAATAAAGCGCGGGCAATTTGGAGACGACGCTTCATACCGCCTGAAAGGGTTTTAGCGGGGTCATTGCGCCGATCGTTCAGTTCAACATATTCCAGCGCTTGATCAATCTCCTTTTGCCTGCGGGGATTGGGAATATGATGCAATCGCCCGTGATACTCCATGTTTTCCCAAACGGTTAGATCGCTATCGATACTGATTTGCTGGAGGACAACGCCGATGTGGGATTTAACGAGCGATCGCTGATTAATCACGTCAAACCCTGCGACTTGAATTCGACCTTCGGAGGGTTTAGTTAGAGTCGTTAGCATCCGAATTGTAGTGGATTTGCCTGCACCGTTTGGACCTAACAGCCCAAACATCTCCCCGGCTTGAATTTCAAACGACAAACCATTAACAACTGGAACGTTGTTGTAAACCTTATGAACATTTTGAAGAGAGACAGCAGCAACCATTTAGCATTATCAATATCGCAACCTTTGTTCACACTATCGTAAGATCGTGTCAAAACCATACGCAGCCGGATGGATTGTCAGATGAATTTGCTCGGGTGGGCACACTATGAAAACTTTTCACTTGTGGAATATGTGTTAAAGGTTGCGATTGATGATGTCGATCGTTGAAGATTCCAACCTCAATCAACGCATTTGGAAACTCTAAACTCTTGCCGGATCGCTGAATCGAATCTTGAGATAATCCTCTTCCATCTTTGCACCTGAAGGCTGTAGCGCAGCTAAGGCTTGCGGTAACACTAAATTACGGCGATGATTTCCGATCCGAACATTCAATTCATCGCCTGTTTTACTCAGTTCAATTTGCGTCTTTTCAATTCCCGGCAAATACAGTTCTAAACTGTACTGATTCTGTTCTTGAACCACGCGCAATGTGGTTTCCTTGTAGTACAACTGTGATGGATCTTCGTTGTTTGGATAAAGCGTATCTTTCAAGCGATCGAGCGCTTCCAAACCACACATTTCCTGAGAATATAGCGGAACCTCTTTAATCGGCAATGGTGAAAAGTTCGCGTGAATTTCATCTCGATATTGGCGCTGATTTTCTTTCCACTGCTGGAAAAATGGGTCAGAAACCGAGTCAGGAATGATCCGATTTGCCACGACTAAATCGGTTGCAACATTGTACAAACTCAAATAAGCATGAGCGCGAAGGGATTCTTTGATCACCATCTTTTCAGGGTTCATCACCAACCGTACCGTTGTTTGAGTCGGATCAGTTAGCACTTTTTCTAAGGCTTCGATCTGTTCGTAAAACTCATAAGGTGCGTCCATGACTTCCTTATCTGGAAGCGAGAAACCTGCGATCGGGCGGAAAATCGGTTCAACCAACGGACGCAGCGCGACCGAAATTCCCTGAAACGGCTTGTAAAACTTCCGCATATACCAGCCGCCGACCTCCGGCAAACTCAGCAACCGCAGCGCGGTTCCCGTTGGAGCCGAATCAATAATCAATACATCAAATTCCCCTTCGTCATAGTGCCGCTTCATTCGCACTAATCCGAAAATTTCATCCATTCCTGGCAAAATTGCTAACTCTTCCGCCTGCACGCCGTCGAGTCCACGTGCCTGCAACACTTGAGTAATGTATCGCTTCACCGCTCCCCAATTGCCCTCTAATTCCATCAAGGCATCAAGTTCAGCCCCCCAAAGATTTGGGCGAACTTGTTTTGGTTCGTGCCCTAACTCCAGATCAAAGCTATCCGCCAGCGAGTGAGCCGGATCGGTACTGAGTACCAGAGTCCGGTATCCTAATTCAGCACAGCGAAGCCCAGTCGCGGCTGCAACCGAGGTTTTACCAACGCCGCCTTTTCCGGTCATTAGAATTACGCGCATGGAGATCGAGTCCCTATATGAGAATTACTTTACATTCTTTAACCCAATTCTAGCGTTGATTCGCGGCTGAAAAGGATAGAAACTAAAAACGCTCGATCGAGTGCGATCGAGCGTTTCCAAAGGCAATTCAGGGTAGGCGTAGAAGTTCCCGCAAAATCCTTATGTCCGTAATTATACGGCAATTTCTGTGGTTTTACTGAAACTACACATTGAAGCGGAACAACATCACATCGCCGTCCTGTACTACGTATTCTTTACCTTCACTGCGAACCAAGCCCTTTTCTTTAGCCGCATTCATTGATCCAAACTCAATTAGATCTTTGTACGCAACGGTTTCGGCTCGGATAAATCCGCGCTCGAAGTCGGTGTGAATTACTCCTGCTGCTTGAGGCGCAAGCATTCCCGTTTTGATTGTCCAAGCGCGGGTTTCTTTAGGCCCAGAGGTAAAGTAGGTCTGTAAGCCTAAAAGTCTGTAGGTTGCGCGAATCAGGGATTTTAGACCACCTTCTTCTACACCTAAAGAAGCGAGGAAATCGGCGCGATCGTCTTCCGGTAACTCCACTAATTCGGATTCAACCTGCGCGGAAATGACGACGACTTGTGCATTTTCCTGCGCTGCGACTGTCCGAACTTGTTCAACCCAATCGTTGCCGGTTGCCAAGTCTTCTTCGGAAACGTTGCAAGCATAAATCACAGGTTTGCGAGAGAGTAACCCTAGCGGTTTGATCAGGGCTTCTTCTTCTTCATTCAGTACCACTTGACGCGCAGATTTGCCTTCATTCAGGGCGGCACTCATACGTTCTAAAATTTCGAGTTCTTGCTGTGCTTCTTTGTTAGAGCGAGCTTGCTTGCGGGTGCGATCGATGCGGCGATCGATTTGATCCAGATCCGCCAGTCCCAGTTCTAAATTAATCACTTCGATATCGCGGACTGGATCAACAGAGCCAGCGACGTGAATAATATCATCATCGTCAAAGCACCGAACGACATGAACAATCGCATCGACTTCACGAATATTCGCCAAAAATTGGTTGCCCAAGCCTTCACCCTTTGAGGCTCCTTTGACCAAGCCTGCAATATCCACAAACTCAACTCTTGCAGGGATAATCTCAGCAGATTTGGAGATGCCTGCTAGTTTATCGAGGCGATCGTCTGGAACCGCGACCGTGCCGACATTGGGTTCGATCGTACAGAAGGGATAGTTGGCGGCTTGGGCTTTTGCATTGGCAACGACCGCATTAAATAAAGTTGATTTTCCAACGTTGGGCAGTCCAACAATCCCGGCTCTTAGCATGATTTAGTGTTTGAAATAAAAGGTTAGGACGGAGAAGGAACAGGTTCAGTTGGCTCAGACTGGCTTCCGGGAATAGGTTCCGGTGGCAGATCGGGAGCCGGAGTCGGAATCGGACTTGGTTCTGGAGTCGGATTGGGTAACGGCGATGGAAGTGGATTGGGTGGGGAATAAACCATAAAACATCCTAACGATAATTTGGCTCCCCTAACCTAGAAAATAATGAAGCGCGATACATCTGTCATGAGATAAGGTTATGAAATTGGACGGTAGCTCCGCTTCCCGAAGGATTCGCACTCCATTACTCGAAATGCTGGCAAAATGCGCTCAGAGCCAGAACGCAGCATTTCACACTCCGGGACACAAACGTGGCCGGGGAAGTTTTGCGGCATTTCGAGAATTGATCGGCGATCGAGCACTTCAGGCTGATTTACCCGAATTACCAGAGTTAGATAATTTGTTTGCGCCTCAAGGTGCGATCGCTGAAGCGCAATCTTTAGCCGCAGAAACATTTGGAGCCGAGCAAACTTGGTTTCTGGCAAATGGCTCGACGTGCGGAATTATTGCGGCAATTCTCGCAACCTGTGATCCAGGCGATAAGATTCTTTTGCCTCGAAACGTTCATCAATCAGCGATTTCTGGATTGATTTTGTCGGGTGCAATCCCTGTGTTTTTGCAGCCTGAGTATGACTCTGTTCTCGATATTGCTCACAGTGTCACACTTGAAGCGGTTGCGATCGCCCTCAAACAACACCCCGATGCCAAAGCAGTTCTGATCGTTTATCCCACGTATTACGGTGTTTGTGGTGATTTAAAGGCGATCGCAGATCTGACTCATGCAGCAGGAATTCCGCTCTTAGTCGATGAAGCTCACGGCGCACATTTCGCGTTTCATCCAGAGTTTCCAATTTCGGCAATGGCAGCAGGTGCAGATCTCGCAGTGCAATCGACACACAAAACTCTATCCGCACTAACGCAAGCTTCGATGCTGCACGTTCAAGGCTCTCGAATTAATCACGATCGCATTTCCCGATCGCTGCAATTGACACAATCAACTAGCCCAAATTATTTGCTGCTTGCTTCCCTGGATGCTGCCCGCGCTCAGATGGCAAGTCAGGGAAAAGAATTGATGAGTCAAACCTTAGAGCTTGCCGATCGAGCGCGATCAAATCTGAAAAATGTTCTTGAATTTTCCACTTCTTCGGGCTGCTTTGCGGTTGATCGCACTCGGCTCACGATCACCGTTTCTCATCTTGGTCTAGATGGTTTTACGGCTGATGAATTGCTGCAAAGTTTTGGTGTTACGGCTGAATTTCCCTCGCTTCAACACCTAACATTCATCATCAGTTTAGGAAATACCGAGACGGATATCGATCATTTAATTGAAGCGTGCGATCGTCTTCCAGTAAACACCCCGATTGCGCCAATTTTAGAAAAAGTTGTACAACCCTCTGCTGCTCCCCTACTTTCCCCGCGTGAAGCCTTTTTCGCTCCGTCTCGATTTCTGCCACTGGAGCAAGCGATCGACCAAGTTAGCGCCGAATTAATCTGTCCCTACCCGCCCGGAATTCCAGTCCTGCTACCGGGCGAGCAAATTACAGCAGATGCGATCGTGCTTCTTCAATCTGTTCTAAACGCAGGCGGCTTTATCAGTGGATGCAGCGATCCCACCTTGAATCAGTTAAAAGTCGTTTCCTGAATCACAATAGAGAGATGCCCCTGTTCCGCTAAGTTTTGTATGGCTTCCCCGCTCTGGTCTTATGTCACACCTGGAATTCCTGACGAGTTGTTTGAGAGCTTACCCGGAATTCCCATGAGTCAGCGTGAAATCCGTCTACTGCTGCTTTGCCAACTTCGACTCCGACCGGATTCTGTCTTATGGGACATCGGAGCCGGAACTGGAACCATCCCCGTCGAAGCGGGATTATTGTGTCCAGAGGGGCAAATTGTTGCGATCGAGCGAGATGAAGAAGTGGCAGCCTTGATTCAACGCAACTGCGATCGGTTCGGAGTAAAAAATGTTGAAATCATCGAAGGCAGTGCCCCCGAATGCTTAAAGAATCTCAAACAGATGCCCGATCGCGTGTGTATTGAAGGGGGTCGATCGATCAAAGCAATTCTGGCGGAAGTGTGGCAATTGCTCAAACCTCAAGGGCGCATTGTAGCGACTGCTGCAAACTTGGAGAACTTGTACAAGATTTCAGAAAGCTTTGCTGAACTTCATGCCCGGAATATTGAAGTTGTGCAATCCGCGATTAATCGGCTTGAAACTCGCGGTACGAGTCAATCCTTTGTTGCCGTCGATCCGATCTTCGTTCTCAGTGGCGAAAAGCTTGAATGAAATTTCATGCTGCACTCTGATAAAGTGATCCAAATGACGCTTAACCTTCTTAACCTGACTCTAACTTTGAAGTAGGACAAACCCCAAGAGCGGGTTGAGAAAGGGACAGTTAGACCAGGTTTCTATTGTGAACGCTGAAAATCTTATGCCTTGGTCTCGCATTCTCAGTGGCTTTGTTGCGATCGTCGTCGCTTTAGTAATGTTCTTACTGGGCGGCTGGTATTTCACTGCATTTTTTGCGGTGATTATTTACCTTGGACAGTTGGAGTATTTTGAGCTTGTCCGCGCTAAGGGAATCGCTCCTGCTGTGAAAACAACGCTTGTAGTGACGCAAATTCTTGTCTTCATCTCGAATCTCAATCCCGCCCTAGCAGATGCAATCTTCCCGGTTGCAGGAACTTTGATCTGTTTCTATCTGTTATTTCAGCCAAAATTCGCTACGATCGCGGATATTTCCGCTTCGATCATGGGATTGTTCTACGTTGGATATTTGCCAAGCTTCTGGATCAGACTGCGATCACTCGGACAAGCTGACCTGAGCAACCTTCCGCTTGATGGCTTCTGGATCACGTCTTGGCAAAGTTTAGACGCACTTCCTCAAGGACTCACCCATACGCTGTTGGCATTTGTGTGTATGTGGGCGGCAGACATCGGCGCTTATACCGTGGGTCGTTGGATCGGTCGAACTCGTCTTTCTGACATCAGCCCGAAAAAGACAGTTGAGGGTGCGGTGTTTGGTGTGTCGGCAAGTGTGGCAGTTGCGATCGTCGGCTCTTGGTCTCTCAACTGGTCGGGATGGCCAATCACAGGAGTCTCAATCGGCTTATTGATTGGAATTGCCAGCTTGCTCGGAGATCTAACCGAATCGATGATGAAGCGCGATGCGGGCGTGAAAGATTCAGGTCAGCTTATTCCGGGTCACGGTGGTATCCTCGATCGTGCTGATAGCTACGTCTTTACCGCGCCCTTGGTGTACTACTTCGTGACGATCGTTCTGCCGTTACTGCCTCACTCTTAAGCAGGAAGAACGATTAATCTGCCCTGACAAATCACTTTTTCGGGATCGATCGCGAGTTCGTGAATCTCAGTTTCACTGCCCAAATTGAACGTATAGCCATCGAGGTCAGAGAGCGGTAGTCCTCGCTTTGCGGTTGCGTGAGGGAGCCACTGAGGATTCACGAGCTTCAGTAAATTCGGAGCCGTCAGCGCAAATCCGGTGCGAATCGCGATCGGGGTTTCATTGCCACTGTCAGAAACCAACGTTGCGCCCAAAACGACCTGCTGCGATCGCAGTTGAATTGTCAGGTTTTGCAAATTGAGATCACGATTGCTACTGATCCCCGCAGCCCCAGATTGTAAAAGCGTTTGTAAAAATTCTGTCACCCCCGCTTTGAGCAAGGGAGCATTCAGCGACGCGTTCAGATCTGCTGCTTCTAACAAAACTGATCCCGCAATCCGAATCGGTTCGAGCAATCGAAAAGGTTTGCCTCGCACGACTTGCCCTGCATTTACTCGAATATTCTGTCCAGTTAACTCGACCTGATTCAGCACTAAGCCCTGATAGATTGCATTCTTTGCCGACAGGGTGACTTGCTCGATATAACCGGAAAGAATTTGACGATCGCCTGCTGTGATCTCAACCTGTAACGCTTCAACCTGCTCAACCTGCGACCTGAGCCACAGTTGCACTGCGGGTCTCAGCGCTTTACTAATCAGTCGGCTCCTTCTGCTTGAAGGTACGTCCGATTCAGGGGTCGGTTCCTCAAATTCAGTCGTTTCGCGATCGCCCAAAGTCATACACCGTTTGTCGAGATAGCTTACAGCAGTTTACAGGAAAGCCTTTGCTTCTGGATAGTGTCATGAAATGCTGACATTATTTCCCATTTTTGATCCCAGCCACGATCCCAAACTCGTTAGATTGTTATAGACTTCTGACATAACGATCCCGAAATTACCCGAAAACCCGTAAAAAGCCGTTAAATCAAGCGCTCCCACCCCTTGATCGATTGAAGGGTTTCCTGCACTATATGAAACATCTTTTGATCCCCAAGCTTCAGTTCTTCTGAATTGGGTGATCCCCTGACCGCAATCTGCGATCAAGAAGATGCCTGAGCGCTTGAGAACGGACTGAAACATAAATCACGGAGAAGTGATATGGCTACAGAACGTCCCCCTCTCACTGAAATGACGCTGCGTCAACTACGTCGAGTTGCCAGTGAATATGGCGTATCACGCTATAGCCGGATGCGAAAAGATCAACTGCTTGCATCGATTCAGGAGATTGAACGGACACGATTTTCCCCTACCCCATCACGCACCTTAGAGGCACAGGAAGCCGTGGAAGCAACTAAATTCGACGTTGGACAAGATGACCCTCAATTAGAAACTGTGATCACGGCAAACGTGCTATCAACAGTGGATGCCGACTTGATTGATCTTCCAGAAGGATACGGAGAAAGCCGAGTCGTGCTTATGCCTCGTGATCCACAGTGGGCATATGCGTATTGGGATATTCCAAACGAGCACAAGCAAGAACTCCGTCGTCAAGGTGGGCAACAGCTAGCACTGCGCGTGTATGACGTGACGGAGATCAACCTAGATTACCAAAGCCCCCATAGCGTCCAAGAATATCCCTGCGATGAAATGGCGCGGGAATGGTATTTACCTGTTCCGGTGAGCGATCGTGATTACGCGATTGAAATCGGCTACCGATCAGCAGACGGTCGCTGGCTGCTACTAGCGCGATCGGCTCCGGTGCGAGTGCCTCCGGTTTACCCTTCTGACTGGATTGAAGATCACTTCATTACCTTGGCTTGGGAAGAAGATCTGCGCGGCAAGACCTTTGCAGAACTGGTTCCCCCCAGTCAGAAAACTGCGGTTGCAGGCGTTAACGGTGGCATTCAAGGCAACCCGATTTACGATCAGATCTTCGGCATGGCGCAAACCACTGAAGCGATGCGGATTGCAGGATCGCTCTATGGCTCGATGCAGCACTCTGCCGCCGCACCGCATCTTGAGGCGATTAGCTCTTATGTGTTCCCGTCGGGTGTGGGAATGTGGGCAATGCCAACGGTATCGGGTCTAACGATGTCCGGTGTTGGCTTCTCGGCTTCGGCACCACCCATTCGTCCGCGTAAGTTCTGGCTGATTGCCGATGCGGAACTGATCGTTTACGGGGCAACAGAACCCGATGCCACGGTGACAATCGGCGGTCGTCCGATCAAACTCAACCCGGATGGAACCTTCCGCTTCCAGATGTCGTTCCAGGATGGGTTAATCGACTTCCCGATCATGGCAGTGGCGGCAGATGGCGAACAAAATCGCGAGATTCACATGAAGTTTGAGCGCGAAACGCCTGCACGCCGCACTAACACGAAAGAAGAAGCGATCGAAGAATGGCTGGCATAGACCAGTCAAAGCACGAAGGATGATGATAAAACCGAGTGTTTCATCCTTCTATTGAGTTCTCCCTTCCACCCTGATCAGCAATTGGTCAGGTTTTTTTTATGGTTGCGATTACATTAGAGAAGAGGGATGTTAGTTCGCCCTCTAACTATTTATCTGTAATTGATATGACTTTGGATGAATTGTCTGCAATGCTCACGAATCTCTTTGGAGAGCAAGTTCAGGCGTTAGCTGTGGGATCGTTTCAGGTTGAAACGCCGCAGTTTCGATTATTAATCTTGTTATCTGAGGATCAAACCTGGTTGCGGGCGTTACTGCCGATCGCGCCTGCCCAGGATGCCGAACCCTATTGGGAACAGCTTTTAGAAGCAAACTTTGATTTGACCCAGGAAACCCGCTATGCCTTGCATCAGGGGGTACTGTGGACTGTGTTTCAGCATTCACTGGCGGATTTGTCGATCGCAGATTTGCAGGCTGCGGTGCAGCGGCTGATTGCGGTGCAGCAGCAAGGATTGGATGAAGTGTTTAATACCTTTGTTGAAAAGCGGATTCGCCAGATTGTACAAGTGGCAAAGCGGCAAGGACAATCTTTAGAAGCGACGATGCAAACGCTCGATCGCTTCTATCAAGAAGGAATTATGGGAGACTTAGCGATGGGGGCGCAGTCTCGCTCTCAGACAATGGATGCTTGGCAACGACAATTGAGACGACTGTGGGATGAGGTGGAGCCGTGAATTTAGTCGAACAATTGCGTCAGGATTATGCACGGTTCCCAGCCGAGCAGACTTACAGCCTGTATGCATCGGATGTGTTTTTTCAAGATCCGATGAATCGGTTTGAGGGAGTCGATCGCTATCGCGCCATGATCAAGTTTATTGGGACGGCGTTTCTGAATGTGCGAATGGATTTGCACGCGATCGAGCAGGTCGGCGATGAAATTAAGATGCGCTGGACGCTGAGCTGGAATGCACCGTTGCCGTGGAAGCCGAGAATGGCAATTTCAGGTAGAAGTGAATTAAAGGTGAATCCCGATGGGCTGATTTCATCGCACATCGACTACTGGGATTGTTCGCGCTGGGAGGCGGTGAAGCAAATCTTTAACTCCAGCACGGATTAATATTTTAAGTGAGAAAAACTGGGGCGCTAGGATTCGAACCTAGGAATGCCGGGACCAAAACCCGGTGCCTTACCGCTTGGCGACGCCCCATCGCATCGCTTTAAGTAATATAACATCAACCTCCGAAGTTTTGTCAAAAAATTTCTTTCGTATCAAGTCGTACTGCTTCAGAGTGGGGCAATCCATATGATGGAAAGATAACATCGTGACGTTTTATATCACTCGATTCGGAGCCGTGCGATCGTGAATGCAGCCGAACAAGCGACCAGTTTAGAACTTGCCAGCAAAATCGCCACCGTCACCAACCTGATAAAAACTGATTTTCCTGATGCGCGTGTGGATCTCAAGCCTTGGGCAAATGATCCGGATACCCGCGAATGGATTGATCCAGAGTCGATCGATCTTGGCTTTCACTTTCCGGGGCGGAGTCGATCATTTCAGTGTCGCAGTGCGTTGATCCAGATTCGCTTTCACTTTGATACAGAAACCCAGGATCGACGAGCGATCGGGATTGAAGCCGCCGGATTTGATCACAAAGGCAAACAATGGCAATTTTCGACGGTGCAGCATTGGATGTTTGAAGGAGAGAGCCAACCTGCACCCGAAGCGGAAGCAAGACTCAAAGCGTTTTGTCAGCGAGTGCTAGAAATTTTTAACCAATCTGAGTGAGATCCGGTTGCCAGCGATGGTGCGTCAGGCTGAGTTTGCCGTTGCGATCGAACTCGATCCCCTCGGATTCGAGCAGCGATCGCTGAATATAGTCCATGCCTTCTCGGAGCGGCGACATCGAGATTTCGCCTTTAGCATTAATTACACGATGCCAAGGGACTGCTAGATTCGGATCGGTGGCGCGAAAGAGCGCATATCCGACTAAACGCGCTTGTCTGGGCAGTCCTGCAAGTTCGGCAACTTGTCCATAAGTGGCAACTTGCCCATAAGGAATCTGACGCACAACATTGTAAATCTGCTGGTACTTAGACATCTACTTCAAACGGCAAACAAAGGCTGCGAGTGCTTTATGGTAAGCTGTCTCGGGTTTGATCCAGGGATCGTTTACGACTTTATAATTGATTCGCGATCGTGATTCAAAATATCCCATTTTTACGGTACGAAACCGTTGCGTTTTACAGTTCATTTCGACTTGGGAATAAGCTGCCTCTGCATTCACAACTTCATAAATCACGTTACTCCCTGCTTTGTGAATGCCATTGACGTTTACGTAGGCGGTTCCGTCGAACTGAGTGTTGGGAACTTCTTTCCAAGCTGGATTTTTTAGCTCAAGTCGTTCGGCAGAAGCGGGCATCGCAATCAAAAGACCGATCGCGGCAGGGAGGATTCGTAAATTCATAAGATTCTCAAGGCGGCTAGATCAAGATAAGGTTGCCCCAGCTGTCCTTGCAGAACTTTCAAAGGCTGATCAGGTTCCCCTAGCTGATCGACGACGATCGCGGCTCCGCTGAAGTCTTGCGATCGCGTATAGTCGTTAAGCGTCACGACGGTCTTAATTCCGGCAGCGAGTGAGGCTTGTAATCCCTGGTAAGAGTCTTCGATCGCAATACAATCCGCTGCACTTAAATTTAACTTCTCCAAGACATAGAAGTAGACATCCGGTGCGGGCTTCTTGTGTTCAACCATGTCGCCTGCCCCAATCACTTCAAACCAGTTGGGGCTATCGGGTGCGAGTTCGGTTTCGAGTAGTGCTACCACGTTCTCCGGTCGGCTGGTGGTGGCGATCGCCAGTCTTATCCCCGCCAGTCTTGCTTCTTCGATCAACCGCTTTACGCCTAGACGCAGTGGAATGATGCCCTCTTTGACTAATTCCTGATAATGCTCGGTTTTTGCAGCGTGAAGTTTGGCTGTAAATTCTTGGAGATCTTCGCCCTTTGGCACTTCTGCTTTGTGGGTTTCTACATATTGCTGAATCCGCTCTCTGCCGCCTGCGACTTCGAGCAATTGCCCATAGAGATCGATCGACCAATCCCAGTCCAGCCCGAAATCCGCAAAGGCACGATTAAAGGCAATCCGGTGTCCGTCGCGTTCGGTATCGGCAAGCGTGCCATCAACATCAAAAATTAGCGCTTTCAAATCAGACATAAAGAATTTCTTGGAGTGAATTTCCTGATTCCATGATCGTACAACTGTAGAGACAAACAGCAAGCAATGTAGCTTTTATTACTCAGTGACTTATAGGATTCAGGGGCAACATGAACAATACAAAATGGCTTAGTTGGCTTGAATATTTTGCACTGGTTGGGTCAGGAGTTGGGTCGGTCGCCGCGATCGCGTCTCAGCAATTCGCATTCACCGCTGCTCCTGTCTCTTGTTTGTTGCTGCTGAATGTAATTAATCGCTCCCGCCTTGACCAAGAGACGTTAGAAACTGCAAAAACAAGCATTGCACAGCTTGATCAGCGCTTTTCTAATGACATTAAGGAATTAAACCTACAAATCCGCACTCGTCCGAACTATGCTGATCTTGCTAACCTTCGCAAAACAATTCAGCAGCGACACGACAATTCGATCGCACAACTACAGCGCGATGTTTCTCAACGGCTTAGTGAGATCGAGCAGCGCAAGTCTAACCAGCTTGAACAAGAACTAGCGCAGTTCAACACAAAATACTCCCAGCTTTCAGAGGCACTCGCCACGGTTTTGCAGTATCTAGACCGAGTGGCGACAACCAACCGAGTGGAAACCGCAGAAAGCGCGATCGCTCAATTGCGGCATGAAGTGGTGCAGTTGCAGACAAAGATTTCGGAAGTTGTAGCCAGCCAGAAGCAGGGCATTCCGCGTGTGCTTCAAGATGAGCTTTATCAGATTCATCGTCGTTTGAATAACTTACCTCAACCGTTTGATGGCATTGCTCTAAAGCAAGAGGTCGATGGCTTGGTGAAAGTTGTAGGAGAGCTAGTGACGCGACGGGATCTGGCGAAATTGATGGCTGAGATTGAGAAGATTCGCAACCAACATCAAAGTCTAGAGCAGACTGTTGCACCCTTGCGATCGGTGAATACGATCATGCGAAAGCAGATCGATACCTTGTCTTCTTGGGTGGTGAACGGACATCCCGCTGCATCAACAAGTCAGATCGAGAAGTTGCAAGCTACAGTGGCACAACTCGAAGAGCGCCTTAATACAGGTGCAAACTTAGCCGAGTTGCAGAATGAAATCCAAACGATGCTTAATGAGCATTTCAATCAGTTGCAAGCCCAATTTAACAATGTGCAGGATCAAGCTCAGCAGATCGATCGCCACCAAAAGCACCTTGTAGATAGGATGGGTCAATTGCCAACAATGCTGGATGCAAGCGCCCTACAAACTCAAATTAAATACCTGACCTCACGCTTAGAGGTTACTGAAAGTCAGCTTGCAACATTAGCTCAATCTTCTACAAAGTCGAACTATGAATTGATCTTTAATCTAACACCGAGCATTGATCCGTTTGAGCAGATGCGGATTGTGCTGAAAGAAGCGATCGCTCAGGCACGATCGCGCTTGATTGTAGTGTTCCCTTATCCCGATCGTGCAATGCTAGACGATGAATTATTGCAGCAGTTTCAAGCTTTTCTCGATCGAGGTGGAGTGCTGGATTTGGGCTGGGGGCATTTGGGCGATGAAGCGTCTGCACAACAAGCCCGTTATATCTACGATCGTACATCTAATCCCTTTCTGAAAAGCATTCTCAGTCAACTCACGCAGCTCAAGCGCAGCTATCCAACTCAATTTCGCTTCAAGGTCTTGGGAACTCGCGAAAACTTCTTGGTTTGCGATTCGACCTACAGCATCTTGGGACTCCAGCCCGTTGCAACAGCAAGCAGCGCTTTTCCAGAAATGGCGATCGGGCTTCGGACTCAAAACGCTGTGGTGATTCAGGGATTAATTGATCGCTTTGATCATCCAAAGTTAGAAACCGACAGCTCGATCGCTTATCTCAATCGAGCAATGACCTTGTATGAACTGGGCGATCGGCGAGGTGCAATCAAAGATTACTCGACGGTGATTGCACTTGATCCACATCACAGGATCGCTTGCAACAATCGCGCTCTAATTCAGTTTGAATTAGGTGATTATGTCAGTGCGATCGAGGGATTTACTGCTTTGCTTGCGATCGAGAATCAAAACCCGATTGCTTATTTTCATCGTGGTTTAGTTCGCACTGCTCTGAATGATCAAACAGGCGCGATGCGAGACTTG
Organism: Leptolyngbya sp. AS-A5; assembly: GCF_039962495.1. Classification (NCBI taxonomy): domain Bacteria; kingdom Bacillati; phylum Cyanobacteriota; class Cyanophyceae; order Leptolyngbyales; family Leptolyngbyaceae; genus Leptolyngbya; species Leptolyngbya sp. AS-A5. The sequence goes on from NZ_JAMPLL010000030.1 coordinate 23,625, forward strand.
AAAAAAGCGGCTTGGCTGTTCTCGATGCAGAGCGATCCACTCAAGCATCAACACGCGATCGCAGCAATTGAAAAATTGCGTAAACGCGCTGTATGTCAGGAACCTCAGATGCAGAGGGTTCGCGAAGCTTAGCGAAGACTAACGAATTTGCAAGCTTGCTCTCCTTGCGAAGCATGACGGATTCATGCTTTCATTCAGCAACGTCAGATTTTTCTATCGTCCTAATTTTGCCAGTACGGATTGTGTGGAAACAATATGCCGATCGAGTCCTAATTCTTGGGGTGAAACGCCGATCGCGAGTGCGACGAGTTGCGACAGATGCAGCACAGGTAAGCCGAGTGTTTTTCCGGTCATTTGCTCCACTTCCGGTTGGCGAGAATCTAAATTCAGGTGGCACAGGGGGCAAGGCGTGACCAGACAATCGGCTCCAGCCACGATCGCTTCTTCGATATGGGTTCCTGCCATTTTGAAAGATTGCTCAGTGGCATAGCTCGCCAGGGGCCAGCCGCAGCACTGAGTCCGTCCGCGATAGTAAACCGGAGTGGCTCCGATCGCTTCAAACAGATTTTCCATTGATTTTGGATTGAACGGATCATCGTAGGGGTGATCCTGTCCGCGCAAGAGGTAGCAACCGTAGAAAGCCGCACACTTTAGACCGGAAAGTTTGTGTGTGACTTTGGCGGCGATCGCCTCTAATCCGTAATCGCTAACTAATGCCCACAGAAGATGTTTTACTTCGCTTGTGCCTTTGTAGGGCGAACACCCTTCTTTTTTCAGAAAGCCGTTAACTTGATTCAAATAGTCCGGCTCTGCCGATTTCAACCGTTCATCAACGTGCCCGATCACACCTTGACAGGTGCTGCAATGCGTTAACAAGGGTAAGTTCAATTCTTCTGCTAATGTGATATTTCTAGCGTTCACAGTATCTTCGAGCAGTTGCGAATCTTCCTTAAACGTTCCCGATCCACAGCAGGAAGCTTTTTTCAGTTCAATCAGTTCGATGCCGAGCGATCGTGCCACCGCTTTGGTAGATTGATCTAACTCGCGACAGGCTCCCTGCGCCACACAACCGGGAAAATAAGCGTACTTCAGTACCATAAACCCACCTTGGAGAAGCGTTTGACTCTGATGGTACTGCGAACTGATGATCTCATTAAGGCTTTCTCCCGTAATTCCTCGGTTTTGCTGATTATTCTTAATCTTCGGATGCAGAGAGATTACAAAATCTCAAAGCTGATTTAACTCTAAAGCTGGATTTTCTCTGATGTGGTTCTGTCCAAAATAATGACTAAATTATTCAAGGAAATACTGTTATGAAATCCAATACTGAATCCACAGAAGGTAAGAAGTCCTCAGCAGTTCTTCTCACCAGTACATTAATTGGCGTGCTGTCGATCGTACTTTTAGCGGCGTTCTACTACTTCAGTACCAACACTCACATCATGAATTAACTGATTCTATCCGGGCAGGTACAACGATCGTATCTGTCCGGGTAGGACGCACCATCTTATTCAGCAAATCTTCGAGAACTGCGGTTAAGTCCTCACATAGTCCGGTGTGAACTCGTGAAGTTTGAATGATTGTACTGCGGGGTGCAACTAACCAATGAAATCGCTCGCGTTGTGGAAGCTGCCCGATCGCTCCTGCTTGTTTGCCACCCGCGCAAATAGTTGGAATCGCGTCAAGATGCTGGCGCACCAATTCAAGATCGATCGTCGGATCGAGAGCAATGACCCGACTTTCATCGAGTTCAATTCGCGCCTGTAGAAATTTGCGGGTTGGACAAGAGACAATCACGCCAACATTAACAAACTCTTCTCGCTCTACTTTGGGAACAACGCGAACGATCGCATAATCATAAGGCAAGCGGTCGGGCACGGATAGCCTCCTCTAAGAAACTACGGGGTTGCTCTAATCGAGCGTATAGGTACTCGATGTATGCCGATCGATGCTCATCAGGCTGGGAAAACGGAGTGTTCTCAACGAGCCACGACTCCGGGATGAGATTAACTAGCGATTCAATCACCTGCTGTGTGAGTTGTTCAGACATTTTTGAGTCTACCGCTTCTAGTTCCGTCGCAAATCGCAGTAGCACATGATCTTTGATTGCAGGAAATCGATCTTTGCTGCGCTGAAGATAGTTTGTCCAGGTGTGATGAAAGTAAAGTGCGGCACCATGATCAATCAGCCAGAGATTGCGGTGCCAAACGAGCATATTGGCATTACGAGCGGTGCGATCGACATTGGTTGCATACGCATCAAGCCAGACAATCCTCGAAGCGAGTTCTGCATCTGCTGTTCCGGCGACTGGATCAAACGTGATTGAACCCGGAAGATAGTCCAGTGCTAAATTCAATCCGGCACTGGCGCGGATAAGATCTTGAATTTCGGGATCGGGTTCTGTGCGGGCAAGGTCAGGATTGAGATCAATAAAGACAATTTCAGGAACCGGGAGTCCGATTGATCGAGCCATCTCACCGACCATCAATTCCGCAATCAGAGATTTCGCTCCCTGACCCGCGCCACGAAACTTCAACACATACATTCCATCATCATCAGCTTCGACGATCGCAGGCAGCGATCCACCTTCGCGCAGCGGCGTGACATAGCGAGTTGCTGTCACTGTTCGTAACTTCATGATTTAGCGCCGTTTGAACAGGACAAATCATAGCGCATTGGGGATGACGCGAAAGACGCAATCGATCGCGTCTTTCACTTCAGAAAGTTCATTACCTAAACACACTCAATCCCAATTCTTGAGACAGCTTTTCGATCAAAAATATTCCTGCAACCGAATTTCCCACGGGATCGATCGCGGGACTGTAACAGGCGATCGCGCCTTGCTTCGGAACGATCGCTAGTAGCGCTCCACTGACTCCAGATTTCATCGGCAATCCTACTGTTACGGCAAAGGCGCTTGATGCCTCATATAATCCACAAGTCAACATCAACGCTGACACGATTTGCTGGTGGACTGGAAAGATTCGATCGTGCGGTTTGGCTAACAATAAGCCTAATTTTGCCAAGTCCGCGATCGTGCCCGACAAGCAACAGATTTGGTTATAAGTATCGATCGCAATATCGACACGATCGATTAACTGGCGCTGCGCCAGAAGATCCGCGATCGTCCGATTGGTTTGATTAGGCAGCGAGCGCACCGAATCCAATGCTTTCTCATCCAGCCTAAATTCTGTGTGTGCCAGGTTATTCAACCATTGACGAAAAGCTTCACATCTCGCGGTTCCAGATGCTTTTGGCATTAATCCAGTTAGCGCGATCGCGCCACTGTTAATCATTGGATTACGGGGATGCCCCTCATCGAGCTTGAGTTGTGCGATCGAATGAAAGGGCTGATCTGATGGCTGTGTTCCCACCTGCTGAAACACGCGCTCAATTCCGACTTGCTCTAGCAAAAACAAGAGCAAAAACGGCTTCACCACGCTCATCAGCACAAAGGGCTGAGCTAAATTGCCTGCAGTCAAATTTCGATCGCCGATCGTTTGCACCGCTAGGAGTTGAGCATCAACCTGCGCCAATTGAGGAATATAATCTGGCAAGCGTCCTTGAAGCGTCAATTGCCGCGCTTGAGCAACCCAACCCTCAAGGTCAGCCTGTGTAAGATTTGCCAGAGACATGAAAGAACGAAAAAGGAAATCAACAGGAGTATAGCCTTTTCCGATTCTTAGACGCGATTGAATTCGTCCGTGCGATCGCTGTAGTCGATTGGTAAAACCACCATTAAGTTGTCATCTGGACGCGGAATATAGTGCGATGACAAGAAGAGCTTGTCACCCTCCTTGTAGGAGTGCATCTTTTTCGCTGCTTCCAGTCCTGCTTCGACAGAAATCTTCACCTCTGATACATCGCCCCGCACGACGATCGTCACGTATGCCCCGCTGACTTTTTCCATTTCAACGAGCGTAACTCGTGCGGCTTTAACCATGACATCGGCAACAGCCAGCGCAGGCGGCAATCCGCGCACTTCTACCATTCCAACCGCTTTTGCCATAACCGAAAACTCCCTTCCATTTTCCGCGCAGTATCTAGATTATTACAGTTTGTCTATGGTTTGACAGATCTGCGATCGTTGCTTCCACTGTTCACTGTGATTAGGAATTCTAATCAATCAGCGACGTTTCCGTTGTAATATTCCCGCGATTGCGATCGCGGCTCCTGAACCCAGTATTGTGACGGGTTCTGGGGCAACCGTTGGAGTAGAGGCGATGCGGGCACGAGCTGCGATCGGGGAAAATGGAATTGCACTCCGGCTTAAATCGACTCGCGTGATTCTGACCGACCCATTGGCTGAGGTCGTGTTATCCCCTAAAAAGATGAAGTTCGGTAAGTTATAGGGCATTCCTTCGGGTGAGTAGTTGCGGAGCTTGCCTGTCAGGATGGGTGCTTGAAAGTTGCGATTGGCGAAAAGCCCGTAGCGGTCTCCTTTAATGGACAAGTCATATCGGACAATCGATCGTGCTGGATTAAATGCAGTTCCTTCTGCATGAGTGAAGCGAGGCGGCTTGGTGGCTCCGTCGTTTTGTGCCCAGATGCGATCGCCAGATTGTGCATCGTTTGTCCAGAAGCCAAGTTCAATGCCTTGACGATCGGAGCTAAGTACGATGATGCTAAAGCCAGCGCGATCTCTACTTCGGTGCGCCTCAGACAGTAGCTGTAGACTGAATCCTAATGTATAGCCTTGGGTGCGATCGAGTTGAGAAAAGAGTGAGTATCCACCCCTTAAGCTATCGGATGCAGTGGTGTTTAACGTTGTGCCACCACTGCTAACGGTTTCACTGCTGGGAGACACGATCGCACTCCAGCTTTGTGCGGAGAATGACGTGTTGCGCGAACCATCGTATAACGTTACAGTCTGTGCTTTTGCTTGGGTTGCGACGATCGTTAGAATCAGTCCTGCAATGAGTGCTGTTTTCATCCCTTATGTCCTCTGACGATGGGTAATCGGATTGAGGTAGAAGCACCCTGCACCTAGCAGAATACAACTGAACTTTGCAAACCCATGTCCTCTTTATGAGAACTTTATTGCGGCGGCTGGTATTATTCTGACCGCACTCCGATCGCGAAAGAATGGTGAACGAGAATCGCAGTGCTTCGCACGTGGAGCTTTTTGGCGGAAGTTGAACATCGCGGCGATTGTTTGCTCGTCTGTAGGTAGTGGGCAAACTGAAGCAAGAGGCGCTGAATTCGCAGTATCACCTAGAGGTTCTACCTGAGTTTGCGCGAATGGGTCTCGTTCGTTATGGTGCTAGAGTCATGAGTAAAACATCAGGTTCACCTGATCGTAATTCGGGAAGCGGAGAGCAAGCGGGGACAATCGATCAGTTTGACGATGAAATAGTTTCTAGCCATCAACTGAATCGATTGACTACATCACCAAAAATTCAGCAGGCTCAAGAAACGCTTTATCAGTTCTTTCTGGAAGTTGTGAGGCAATGGTTTCCAGAAGAAGTTTTACTAGAATTTAAGCGTTTATTTCTCTGCAATGGCGATTTCGCAGGTTCTAGAGTTTCTCACGCGATCGAGCAGCTTATTGCTCAACAGAACGAAATTGAATTTAGAAATGCCCTAAAGCGCTGCTGCTATATCCTAGTTAATAACTGGGATGCTACACGGCACTATACTGCAATCCAATCTCTTATCCAATCTTTTCAAGAGTTTGAAGTTCAATCTCAACTCGCTAATTCAAATCTTAAGCATTTAGAAAGCTGGATTCAGAATTTTATTAATAGTAAGGATTACGAAGACCTAAAACTCTTCGCCACTCGAAATGAGAATCGGCAGAAAAAATGGATTAATCGTTACATCTCTTACTTATTGGTTCCACAATATGTTGAAAGCAATAATCCCATTGAGCAGCGAGAAGCAGCACGGGCGCTTTCCAGGCAGTTAAAAGACCGATTTAAGTTTGATTTAGCAATGTATATTGCAAAATCTCAATCTGCTGTAGTACCCGGAAAGACACCTGAAAATCCGACCGCTTTAGGGGATAACGTTTTGATGCTGGTTAAAGCGATCGTTGCAAAACGAGGGCAATTCAGCTACGAAAACCTAGCCAATATTTTTATTAATCAGATTCAAACTCTGAACTACAGAGAATTTAAACAAAGCCTTCAGAAGTATCTGATTTTTTCAGTCGATCAGCATAGTAGCTTTGCGATCATGCTTCAATCCAAATTAGCTGAAAAGCTCGATTCACTGTACATAGATTACGATTTCTTACCATTAACAGATGCTCTCATTTTGAGAACTTGTAATCGTCTAATCGAGGTATTAACGACTGAAAACCGCCAAGATCCCTCGCCGCTTTTCGTTGCTTTGCTGGCACAAGGCAATTCCATGACGTTAGTTATTGTTCTGTTAAAGTTGGTTCTCATTTGTAGCGCTTCAAGATCCCATCTTGAGGCACAGATTGCGATCTTAATCCGATATTATGATGAGTTGCCGGAGCAAGAGTGTAGCTGGATTATTAACTTCTTAGAAATCTTCAATGTGACGTTTGCAATTCACGCTGAAAACGTACAGTACAACCTCGTAAATATGCAGCAAACTCAGGCAGCGCTCCCCCAAACTTCGATCAATCCCGATCACTATCGAATTTTTTCTCAAATGAAACCAATTATTCGCCATGATCTGAAATCTAATGAATCATCTTGACCATCGCTCGTCGATCGCGGCAAGTCCGGCTCCCATCGCCTCAGCCAAAGTATTCACGAATCGATAGAGCGCGACAACTGCAAGCACTTGGGCGCTTGGAAAGGCTTGGCTAAATATTGCCACGGCGATCGCTTCAAACACACCAATCCCCCCTGGCAAACCCGGAATGATAAATCCAAGGAGCCACGCCCAAGCAAACCCACTGAATAATAACGGTAGTTCTGCACTAGATATCGATCGCAGCGCTAGAAACGTCAAAATAAACCCGACCGCTCGCAATCCCAAAAATCCTAATTCACCTAGAAGCGGTAACAACGGGTATCGATCAAGCTGAATCAAGCCCGTTGATTGCTTCAGTTTGCTCGCCTGCTTCAGCGCAACATTGAGAAAGACCGGATGAATGGCAATCAATATCACAATCACGATCGCGCATTGCAGCCAAATTGCTGAGTGAAATCTCACCATTGCAAAGAAGCAAGCGGCTCCAGCCATCAGAAGCGACTCAAGTAGAATGCTCAGCGTTGCAGGCGCGATCGCAATTCCAATTTGTTTCGCTGCATTAATGCGCCCATAGAAATGCCAAACATTTCCTGGCAAGTATTTTGCAATATTAGTTTTGAGATACGTTTGTGCACCCCAACTGCCAGAAACTCGATAAGACAAAACGCCTAAAATCCAACTCCAGACATAGCCTGCGAAAATGTGGGCGAATAGCGTCACCCCGATCGCAACCGCAAGGCAAGCAATCCCCCTGCCATCGATCCGCAATTTCGTAACTTCTTGCCAGTGTTTTTGCAGCGATTGAAATAAAAAGAAAACAACCGCAGTGAGAATAAGCCAGCGGAGTGTGGATTTAAACCATTTCGCCCGAAAACGCTGCATGAGTTCTTGAATGAATCGCCCTTCTTAGCGTAATCCTTCTGAAGACAGAAAGAAATCGACCTCCCTACTAGCGCGAATGTGACTTGCGTTAGAGGTAGAAATTCAAGCCAGATATGTATGTTTGAGACGCATCAATAAACTGAATTGCTAGAGTTTCAGCCTTTACCTCTGAAACCCTGCTTGCTGATTTGACAAACATAAGCGGAATTGACTTCCGTTCGACACAAAAAGGAGCGCAGGAATGAAACTGATTCGTTTGCAGCTAAAACGACTCAAAAATATTGGACAGCTTTTAGCGACCGTTGCGATCGCGCTTGTTCTGACCCTAAATACTGCTTACAGTAGCGCAACGCCTCTTTTCGTAGCCGATCTCGGCGTGAATACCAATGGCTCAGACATGATTTACAAAGGGTCGGATGTCTCTAACTCGAATAACCCTGATGTTGGAGCCGTTCAACAAACCTCATTGCCGCCTTTGCCGAATGAGAAACAGCCGATGATCGATCGTGCTGACCCAAGCTCGAAAGTGCTTGAAAGAGCAGGTCAATCGGTACAAGATGCTTCAGCGTTTCTCAAAGACACGGCAAATGCTGCCAATCAGCGCCCCGAAAGCAAAATGAATCCCGCGATCGAAAAGTAGTATTTCAACTTTCATGATTTAACTTCAATGGAGATTCTTATGAAGAAAATTGCATCCTTTATCAAAGCGACCCGCTTAAAACAAATTGCGATCGTGTTTTTTGCAGGCGTGATGTTGTTATTGAATACCGCTTGCAGCAATGCGGCTCAAGCGAAAACGCCTAAAGCTCAAATGGATGATGGTGGTTCGCATCCAGTTGGACAAACCCAGCCCTATGAAGGCGGAATGAACAATTTTAGCGATACGCCTCCTGGGCAAATTCCAACGGATAAAGCAAAATCCCTGGTTGACAACGCAAAACGCAACATCACCAGTAACGATCCGACGAAGGCAGAACCTCGCAACGCTGAACTCTACAAGAATCCTGGTTATGCGGCTGAGCGGACAAAGGACACCTTGGGTAATGCTGTAAACAGTCGTGCAAACAACGCCAAAGAAGAAGCGAAAAAAGTTGGCGATCGCATCAGCGCATCCGGTGAACGGGCAGTTGAAAAAACGAAAGAATTAGGTGAGCGCATTCAACAGGGCGCTGGAAACGTTTCAGATAACGTTGGTAACAGCGTTGCTGGTGCAGGTGAAGATACCAAGTTCAAAGCCAAAGAAGCTCGCAAATCGCTGAATGATGCCGTGAAAGACGCGATCGACTAATCTTGTTTCTCCTCTAGTTACCTCAAGTCACTGCTGCCAAGGTTGAAGCCTTGGCTTTCTTGTGGCAAAAATTGAGTCATGATTGCACATCTGTATGAATCCAATCTGAAATCGCTTGATTTACAACTTCAGGAGCTTCTGCCATCACTAAATGCCCGACGTTTGAAACTGTAATGTGCTGGCTTCGAGGTTGATCATGAAGCAAATTCGCTAACCACTGATGTCCCATCGTGGGTGGAAACATCGGGTCATCGCTGCCTGTAATCACCGTAACGGGGCACTTCAACGGATGATGCTGCGCGTCATAGCCCCAAAACGCTTCGATCGCTTCGTAAGGATGAGCATCACTCGGAACCTGATTGCGATCGTGAAACTCTATTAAGGCTGCATTAGATTCTGAAACTATCAGCGATCGCAGCAATTCTTGAACCAATTGCCAGTGATAAAGATGATGTCCACCGAGCGCAAAGAACTTAATTAGAGGAATCTCCCACCAAGGCGTAAGATTGTGCGTCCCCCCTCCGATGGCGATCAGCGCAGTTGCTTCATATCGCCGCACCCACTCTAATCCGACAGGAACACCATAGCTGTGACAGCACAAAATCGGGCGATGAATCTTGAAATGCTGAAGCAGTCGCGTTAAATCGCGGCGATGCCGTCCGATCGAATAGCGCTGATACCGCCCTGATTGTCCATGTCCCGCCAAATCATAGGCGAGAATTTCTTGTCCCTGCGATCGAAAATAATCCCACTGCAAACACCAATTCAAGCGACTGCCCAAACCACCGTGCACAAAGACGATTGCCGGAGATTTTCCAGGGGCGTGAGCAACTTGGAGCGTTACCTTACCGAGTTTAATGGGTGATCCGTCGAGGCTAGCAGCGGTCGATCGCGTCATTTAGGGTTTGCGGTTAGAGTAGGAGCGATGACTCTGCGGGAACAAGTAGCCCATGAAGACAAGTCCCCCCAACGTAATTGCGCCAATGATTAACACAACAAGAGCTATAGGAAGCATAACAGGGGTTGAGGATTATGACTCTACTACTGTAGGAAACTCATTTGACAAGCTCGTGTCTCTCCTATCTCGAAGCAGTGACACCCCCTACTCTCGTAACGATAGAAGCTTGGATTTTTCAGCCACAATCGGCAGAGAGAACCGAAATGTACTACCTTTACCAACCTCGCTTTCTACTTCAATCGTGCCTTTTTGTAGTTCCACAAGCCGCCGACAGATGGCAAGCCCGATGCCGGTTCCACCAGAATGGCGATCGCGCGATCGATCCGACCTCCAAAACCGCTCAAAGACATGAGGCAGATCTTCAGGCTTAATTCCCTGTCCTGTGTCTTCGACTGCAATCCAAATCCGTTCCAGTTCTGTCCAAGCTCTAAGAGTAATGCTGCCCTGCGGCGTGTAGCGTAAAGCATTGCCAACCAGATTGATTAACACTTGCTCGACTCGTTCTGGATCGGCTGAAGCAAGGGGCAAAGACTCTGGACAATCCACGCTAAGTGCGGGACTATCCTCCATCAGTTGATCAGAAAATTTCTGCACAATCGCGACCAGGAGCGGACGAATTGCTAACGGTTGCAGATGAATTGGTAGATAACCTGCTTCTGCTTTTGAGAGTTCTTGCAAGTCATTGACGAGGCGACGCAAACGCACGGTTTCTCTTACAAGACGTTGATAAATGTCAGGAGATGGCTCGATCGTGCCGTCCGCCAATCCTTCTAGATAGCCTTCGACAACCGTTAAAGGTGTCCGAAGTTCGTGCGTGAGATCTCCCACTAGATCGCGTCTACGCTGCTCTACCCCTTCAAGATCTTGCGCCATCCGGTTAAAGCTTTCAGCTAGTCGATTGAGTTCGGGAATTTCGTTCTCAGGCACTCGCTCTTCTAAATGTCCAGCCGCAAAGCGCTGCGTAATTTGCTCCATCTGAATCAAAGGCTGCATGATTCGCTTTGACACCCAATAGCTCAGCCCGATCGCGGTTGTCCCCCCGACCACCACCGACCAAAATGCGCCCCGACTCCAAGCTGATTCAAATCCATCGATCAGTCGCCCCTTGATCCGCACCACGCTAAAATCAATGCCCTGCAATTGTTCTAGATGCACCAAAAATAAGCGAGGGGTGTAAATCTTGCCAACCGTTATTAGGGTACTCAGACCCACGACCATCACGATCATGTGGGACAGAAATAAGCGAGTGCGGAGGTTTGGCTTGCTCATGTGGCGATGTCTTCAAATCTATAACCCACCCCAATCACCGTCTTAACAAAAGTAGGATTTGCGGGGTCAGGTTCAATTTTTTTTCTCAACCGTGCAATATGCGTATCGACAACGCGCTCATCCCCAAAAAAATTGCTGCCCCAAAGCTTGTCGATTAGTTGAGTTCGGTTCCAGACCCGCCCTGGATAGCTCATAAAGGTGGAAAGCAGATCAAACTCTAGCGTGGTCAGATCCAAAGGCTCGGTGTGATCGTCCTTTTGCCGTGCCGCCGATCGCTGATCCACATCGAGAATGAAGTTTTGAGTGCGGTAAACCTGCGATTGTCCTCCCTGGCGCATTGTGCGACGCAGCAGCGCCCGAACCCGCGCCACTAATTCCTTGGGGCTAAAAGGCTTGACCATATAATCATCTGCACCTGTCGATAATCCGATGATGCGATCGAGTTCTTCGCCTTTTGCTGTCAGCATCAGGATAAATGGGTCTTTACTTCCGGGTTTTTGCCGAACGCGAGCGCAAACTTCTAGCCCATCAAGTCCAGGAATCATCAAGTCGAGAATAATCAGGTCAGGCTTTTGCTCTTGGAAAATCTGTAAAGCAGAGATTCCATCGCGGCAGGTACGACATGAAAATCCCTCTTTTTCCAGGTAGAGTTGAATCAGTTGAGCGATTTCCGCTTCGTCTTCGACAATCAAGATTTCCATAACGCCTGGTGTTCTAGCACGTCACCCATTTGTATAGCTCTCAATGTAGCAATTCGACAACTAAAGCCAGCTAAAATCTGAGCCAATGAATTTTCTATTACTAGCTTTGAGTTTTGTTGAGTTTTATGAACTTCCTTAAGAATGATGCGATCGACCGATAGAATAACTTGTATCGAAGCTTCACGAATTTTATATAGAGCTTAGAGTATACGGGGGGACAGATGGAGTTTTTGAGCTTTCTGAACGACATTAACTTTGAAGCGCTCGTTCAAGTGACCTTGGTTGCGATGGTTATGCTGGCAGGTCCAGTTGTAATCTTCTTGTTGGCGCTCCGGGGTGGCGATCTGTAAGCCTCCGAGATGGTGTGACTGAAGGATTGTTTGACTAAAAGTTTTATCAGATTTAAGAGAGAGTAGCTCCAAGGCTCGGTCGTCAAGGCGATCGAGCTTTTTCATGTCTCAAGCGCATAACTTATATCAAATGCATTATTAAAAGTAAAATCCTATTCTCCGTGTTAGGTATTATACAAAAGCTATTTGAAGGGCCTGCGAAATCAGCAGCCCGTATTCAAGTCGTCTATATATTTCTGAAAAACGGGTCGATCGATTGAAGTATCTGTTTGGGCACATTCCCCACTAAAGACGAATAGCACAAAGACGCTTCATCGCTCATTACACTTTGCTCAACCACATTAAGGTGCAATATGTCAGCAAAAATTTATCTGCACTGGACTGCAACCCATTACGACTGGGTTGTAAGAGATCATTACCATACCATTGTGACCGGTAATGGCAGAATTCATCGCCTGCATGACTATACGATTGATTTATCCGGTCACACTTACAGACGGAACGATAACTCAATTGGCATCTCCTGTGCCTGTATGGGTGGAGAAGATCCTTGGGACTTACCACCAACTGATGCTCAAATCGAAGCCATGTGCCAGGAAGTGGCGCGAGTTGCCAAAAGCTGGAACTGGACAGAAAAAGACATCAGTGTTAAATCCATCATGACCCACGCTGAAGCCGCTTCTAATCGGGATGGATGGATTGTGCATGAAAATTACGGGCCTTTAATGTGGGGAGGAACGGGGGAGCGCTGGGACTTCTTGCAGTTGTCCAGAAGAGGCGCTACGAATGGGGGTGACGTTCTTCGAGGAAAAATTCTCAAATACTTTCAAGGTGCTTCCCCCGCCCCTAAACCTCTAAAGTTTGTCAGCGATCAAACGATCGAGGCGAATGGCAAACCTCTAACTGTTTCGATCGATGAAAATGGATCATCTTGGGCTAGAGCCGGAGAGTTACTAACGCTCTATAATTTGGCCTACTTCTGGGATAGCAGTAAGCGCCGTATTCTGATTGGTAATTCAGACACTGCTCCAAAATATTTACAGGATAAAGTTCAACCGAGTGTTGGATACCCTCTGTTCGAGATGAGCCTTCAAGGCGGTAATTCACCGATTATTCTCACAGGGATTGTCCGAGACGGAAGGGCGCATTGCCGTGTTCTTGAGTTTGCAGAAGAATTTGGCATTACTGCATCATTCAATCCTCTCAAGCTTGGACGCAGACTTGGAGGTTAATTAAAAACTAGAATTACCTCACTCGTCGGCGTTGTGGTAATTGCACTTGCCGACGAGGATTTGCTCTAGATCGAGCGGGTCTAACCTGTGGTGGATTGCCATTGCGCCAGACTCCTTGCGATCGTCTGCCATTGGCAAAAATATAAGTTCCGCGCCCATTTCGCTGATTGTTCTGAAATGATCCCTCATAGCGATCGCCATTCGGATACATACAAACTCCAAATCCATTCAGGGCGTTCTGCCGAAACTCACCCTCGCATCGAGTTCCGTTCGCGTAGACAAATACCCCGCGCCCTTGCCGAACATTATTTTGAAAGGTTCCCTCGTAGCGATTTCCACTTAGGAAGGTACAGCGCCCAAATCCATTCAATGCGTTCGATCGAAAGCTTCCTTCACAGCGCGTTCCATCTCGATAAACAAAAATTCCTTGCCCTTCTCGCACACTTTGGCGAAATTCACCTTCATAGCGATTACCACTAGCAAATTGACAAACACCCCGCCCATTTAACAAGTTGTCCTGAAAGTTTCCTTCGCACCGAGTTCCATCCGGGTAAATGAATACCCCTCGACCTTCTCGTCTGTGCTGCCGTAGATTTCCCTGAAATCGGCTTCCGCTGGGAAACTGACACAGATGAAACCCAGTTAGCCAACCCTCGTTTAACCGACCTTCGCAGTAATCGCTGTTTTTGGGAGCCGCAACCGCAGCTTGAGATAATACTCCCAAGCCGATAAAATTCATGCTTAGGACAAAACCGAAAACACCTGGAATCGATCGCAGCTTAACGATTGAATCCCTAATATCAGAGCAACTTTGCACCATAACGGAAGGCATAGGATACGACTTTGCGACAAATTCTATGCTTCATTAACGCAAAGAATGTTCAAATTGGAGCAGTATCAGGAGTGCCATTTTTGACTTCTGCTGTATATTCACTTTGATCCAAGTCAGTTTGATAGTCTTCTCATGTTCCTGATGTTGCCCCTCTTACCTCCTGCCCAGCTTTCTGCAAGGGTTCCAGTTTCTCCTGCTCCGATCGTTTCTCCGCAACCCACAAACCAGGAAACACTTCCTCTACAAGAAAGTGTTCCACCCCAAGAATTCGTCGAAGCTCAAGAAATCCGCGCTCTTCCTGGCAAGCTGGATGATGTTCCCGTTTTTAATAGCAATAGTCCTGAAGTCGTCTTAACCGAAGGAATTTTGCTCTCGACGTTTCCTTCTGCTGGGATGCGTGTTCCTTCAGCCCATCTAAACTACGCCTTTAATGGCAGATTTGATATTTTTGCTCATCACATCTCTAGAGCCAGTAATCCTAACCAAACACGATCGCTCTTTCAAGGCATCGTGATCTACAATCCCAACGATCGACCTGTTCAAGTAGATATCTCTCAAGCCGCGACCTACCTGACTCGTCCCGATGCTCTATTTATCGATCTTCCTCCTCACGTTGAAGATCCTGTTGGGACTGTTTTCGCAGGTCCTGGCAGTCGTGTCGTCAGCGATATACTGCGTGGACGTAGACAGACAAACCTTCCAACTGTCATGATCATTCCCCCAAAGCAGGCTCAAATGCTGATGAACTTGCCCATTCCAGCAGGAACAGTCACCCCAACTTCTAATGGTCGCTCCACATTAATGCGCCTCTTTAGTCAAGCGCCCGTTTATGTCGCCACGCTGGCAATGTTTGCTCCCTTGAATCCGAACCGCACCGAGCGAGTTCCTACGATCGAAGAATGGCTGAATCTGCTTGTCAATGCGGGTGTCGCAGGACCTAGAGATATTCCCCCTACTCCCCCTAACTCCAAAACGACAAACATTACCTATGGTCGAGTGGCAGGTGTCTCCAAAGGCTCCGAGTGGAAAGCACAAATCACCGATAACCGAAAAGATTATCTCAGTATTCCAAGTCCCGGTCATGCCTTTTCCTACGGTCTCAGTACCCTTGAGCAAGGCACATTTGCCACAGGACAAATCCAGAGTGCGCCCATGCTCGTCCGCTATCCTGATACTGCTTACCTCGCTAATGGAAACTATGCAACCCATTACAACCTGACGCTGCCTCTGCGAAATACGACTCGTCAAGCTCAAACGGTTTCAATCTCGATCGAAACGCCAATCAAACAAGACCGCAGCCGCAATGAACTTGTATTTCTCAACCCGCCCGACCCCCGCATCTTCTTCCGTGGCACGGTTCGTCTTCGCTATCTTGACGAACGCTCCATTCCCCAAACCCGCTTCATTCACCTTGTTCAACGTCGAGGTCAAAAAGGTAGCTCTCTCCTGAATTTGACGCTTCCACCCAGCACGGCTCGATCGGTCGAGGTTGATTTTCTCTATCCACCTGATGCCACCCCTCCCCAAGTCCTCACCGTCCGAACTTTATCTAATTTCATAGGTCGATAACATCGTGTTTAGCCTTGCTACTGTTGAACCCTGGCTTTATTGGTCGCTCTATCCAATTCATCGAGCAGTTCTAAAGCTTTACTTTGGCTCGATCAAAATCCACGGACGAGAGTATCTACCCAAACAAGGTCCCTTAATCTTGGCTTCTAAACACTCTAGCCGTTGGGACCCTCTTGTTCTCTCACTTCTTAGCCGGGAACCCCTCAGATTTATGACCAACGCAAATCAGTTTGAAGGAATTCAAGGCTGGCTGATCGAGCGGCTTGGCGCATTTCCAGTCAATCTTTCTCGTCCCAGCATTTCTAGTATGCGATGTGCTGTAGATCTACTTTGTGCTGGGTGTAAACTCGTCATTTTTCCAGAAGGCGGAATCGTGCGCGATCGTCCCTTACGAGAATTCAAAACCGGACTGGCTCGATTAGTGCTGCAAGCGGAAGCAAGTGGAAGGGTGCAAGTGCCGATCGTACCGATCGCGCTCTCCTACTCTCCTACTGCCTCACCCCACGCAAATATCATTATTCGCATCAGCGCCCCCCTCTATACAAGCGCCTATTGCCAGGAAAACGATAAGAAAACTGCCGAGCTTCTTACTCAAGCCCTCTATTCCAAAATACTGGAAAGCCTACCGCACAAGAGTTAATGCCACCTCTCTAGAAATCCCGAAACTTTTTTTCAAAACGCTATTGACACCCTCCTTCTCTTCCGGCTATATTGATTAAGCGGTGAGGGAAGCCGAGCGAAAGCGACGCACTTCATCAGTGCCTGAACCTATACAACAGAATA
>NZ_JAMPLL010000031.1:0-39220 GCF_039962495.1 Leptolyngbya sp. AS-A5
GGCGACCACAACTGCGACAAAGATAGCTTTGTATGCCGTTACGTCGTCCGTTTTTAACGGTGTCGTTGGATTGACAGTGTGAACATTGCATCATTCTTCTATTATGCAATGCCCAATAAATGAATGTACTCAGGATTCCCAAGATGATAGCGATCGGGACATGGAGCAAAGCCACTGCACTCCTCACCGTAGAGAATTTTCTGTACCGTCTGGATAAAACCAAGCGCACCATTTCCCGTCCGCTAACCAGACGTGCACCGGATGATAGAAGTAGCAGGTCAATCCGGTAACCACGATCGTTAAAGGAATGCCAACTGCCAACGCTGGGATCAAAACGCTTGATATCAACCGCGACTTCTCCTATTTAGAATGTAATAGAATACAGAACACCAACAGCGATATTGGTGGAGAAGCTTCCTTTACATCTGCGAACCAGCAATCAGCACTGCTTCTGCTGCCTGGCAATTCAGGGGCTTTGCGAAGAAATAACCCTGCCCTTGTTCACAATGTAATTGGACTAGCTGAACTAATTGGTCTGCCGTTTCAACTCCTTCTGCAATCACAGTCATTCCCAGATTGTGAGCGAGAGTGATAATAGCCTGGACAACCTCTGCATCAGCTGTTGATTCCTGCATCGCGCTGACAAAGGAGCGATCAATCTTTAATGTTTGGATCGGCAACTGGCGTAACCGGCTGAGTGAAGAATAGCCTGTACCAAAATCATCAATGCACAATTGCACCCCAAGTGCCTGAAGCTGTTGCAGAAGAGCCATAGATCCATCATTATCCATAATGCCGCTCTCGGTAATCTCCAACTTCAAATTGCCTGGATCTAGCCCAGTCTCTTGCAAAACTTGGTTAATTTGTTCCACTAAGTTGGGCTGAGCGAATTGCTTACTTGAAAGATTAACGCTCATGGTCAATCCAGCAGTTGTGAGCAATTGGGTTTGCCATTGTTGAAGCTGACGGCAAGACTCATACAATACCCATTGCCCAATCGGCACAATCAGTCCGGTTTCTTCTGCGACTGGGATAAATTGAGCCGGAGAAATTAATCCTTGCTCCGGGTGCAGCCAGCGCACGAGAGCTTCAAATCCAGTAATCCGACCAGTAGTGAGTGAGACAATGGGTTGATAGTAGACCTGAAGTTCCTGTCGTTCAATTGCCCGACGCAAGGGCATCTCTAGCTGCAACAGCGACATCGCCTGACTGTGCATCGCTGCATTAAATACTGCCCAACAAGCTTTGCCTTTTCCTTTCGCGTGATAAAGGGCAGTATCCGCATCACGCAACATGTCCTCGGGATGAGTATAGCCTATCCCACTCAATGCAATCCCAATACTCGCCGTGATAAAGACCTCATACCCATTCAAGTTGAACGGTAATTTTAATGCCTGATGTATGTGTTCAGCGACCAGAGTGGCATCTTTCTCGTCCTTAATCGCCTCCAGTAGAATCGTAAACTCATCTCCCCCTAAACGAGCGATCGTCTGCTCGGAACCCAGACAGCTTGCAAGGCGTTTGGCAATCTCCATCAATAATTGATCGCCCACTAAATGCCCCAGACTGTCATTGATCACCTTAAAGCGATCGAGATCGACAAACAGCACCGCAAATCGATGGTTGGAGCGACGTTTCGTGCGGGCGATCGCCTGCTTCAGCCGATCCATAAACAGAACCCGATTAGGCAGCCCAGTCAGGGCATCGTGGTAAGCCTCATGCACTAATTGGGCTTCCAGCTGCTTACGCTCCGTAATATCGGTGGAAATGCCATCAATCCGGATGGGTTTACGAGTTGCATCATAAACGATGTGGCACCGCTCATGCAGCCAACGCACATTACCATCAGGTCGAAGAATTCGATACTCCAATTCATACCCTTTCTGCTTCAGCAAAGCTTTATTAGCAAGCCGGACTCGCTTTTGATCATCTGGGTGAACTATCTCCAGCCACAGCTTTGAGTTGTCAAAAAATTCCGCTAATGACCGACCGTAAATCTTCTCCGCCGCAGGATTGAGATAAAGCGTTTCCTCGGTTGCGGCTGAAACGGACCAGACCACATCTTCGAGTGAGCCAAGAATGTTATTCAGTCGTTGTTCACTTTCCCGCAGAGCCATCTCGGCTCGTCTTCGATCGGTTACATCGGTAAGCATCCCCAAGGCACCAATGTAGTTCCCTTGCTCATTAAATAAGGGAGCCGTGGAAAGGAGTGCCCACAAGTCTGCTCCATCTTTGCGGCGGAACTTGAAATCGTGCATTTCACAAACACCCTGACGGCAACGTTCTAAGTAAAGATTAGCAAGCGTCTTGCCCTCCTCATCCATAAAGGCAAACAAAGGCTTCCCTTGCATCTCATCGGGGCTGTAGCCTAGCATGGTCGCGGTCTGTTGATTCACAAAACTAGTATTGCTGTCTGCATCCAGCATCCAAATTCCCTCAGTTGCCGTCTCTACGATGCGGCGATACTGTTCCTCCTGTTGCCGCAGCAATTCTTCTGCTGCTTTGCGCTCAGTGATATCAGTTTGTACTCCCACAAAGTGAGTCAGGCATCCCGCTGCATCAAACACTGGTGCAACATACAGTTCATTCCAGAAGAGCGTGCCATCTTTGTGGTAATTTCGCAAAGTCACATGGCATTCTTCCTGTGCCTTGATAGCAGAGCGTAATACGGCTAGTGCAGGTTGGTCAAAATTGCCTCTTTGAAGAAAACGACAATTTTGACCGATTACTTCAGCTGCCTTGTATCCAGTAATTGCTTCAAAGGCTGGATTGACATAAATGATTGAATTATTGGGTTGATTAGCATCGGTGATCACAATTCCATTACTGCTGGCGTTGATTGCCCGCTCCATCAAATGCAATCGTTCTTCTGACTGCTGGCGCGAAATGAAACTAGACAGGATGTTGGTGACCGCTTGTAAAAAGCGAAGATCGTCTGGTGTGAAGGTGCGAAGCTTATCTGTAAAGCAACCTAAAACACCGAATGGCTGGGATTGACCAGAAATGGAAAGGCTTACACCGCTCACAACTGAGTGATTATGTAATAGGGGCGAACCACTAAATCGGGTGTCAGTCCTAAAGTCCTTGATTAGCACAGGCTGCTGTGTAAGAAGTGCATACCCCAAGTGGGAATTGGACTGGGTGCCAACGAAGGTAGACCCAATGAGTCCCTCTTGCCAGCCAACGCCAGCTTGCAGCAACAATGTACTGTTATTGGAAAGCTGTTGCCAAATTCCACACAGCGTGACTCCAAGAACTTGAGCAATCAAAGTGACCGCTTCGTCCAGTAGCTGAGCGAGATTGCTCGATTCAAGTGCTAGTTGCCCCAATTGAGCCACTGCACCCTGCAGGTGCGCCTGTGCCTGGAGAGCAATTTCGGCTTGTCTACGTTCTGTAATGTCATAAAAAGCACTGAAAATCGCAGGTTCATCATTCCAGGTTAGGAGCCGAAGAGAACCAGCAGCCCAAAAGGGGGTATTGTCCGCTTTTCTAGCTTGCACTTCACAGTAAGAAATATATTCCTCTTGCAGAAGTCGCTGGACTATTGCTTGACGGTCAAGGGCATTGTTGTAAAAGCCGAGGACCGTACGTCCAACGAACTGGTTGCGAGGAAGTCCAAAGGTTCGCACAGCCTGTTGATTTGCGTACAGGAGCTGTCCATCCGTCACACGGCTAACAGTGAGGGAAATGGGAGCAGCTTCCGCAATTGTGCGGAACGGAGTTTCGCTCTGTTGCAGTGCCGTTTCTGGCTGTTTCTGTGCTAGGGGTGCCTCAGTGGACTGTCTCTGCTCCGTTAGGTTCGTCCAGATCCAGAGGGTTGCCGATTGCTCTTCATACTCAACGCTCTGAGCGGAGACTAGCGTATCTCGAAGCTCCCCCTGTGCTGTTTTCAGCTGAAGCTCATAGTGAATCAACTGCTCCTTATCTTGCAGTTTGTTCAAGATTTGAGCATGGTTAGCAGGATTGGCGTAATGGTCAGGTTCGATCCTGTCAAAAATCTCGCTCTCTGGAATGCCGAATAAAGGCTGCACAAGTTGATTTTTCAGCAGAATTTGATGGTTCTCTGTACTGACCAGAGCAATTGGTAAGGGAGTTAGCTCAACGATAGCTTGAAGCAACTGCTCTAATGCCGTCTTCGATCGCTCACAAGCGCTTAATTCCTGCTGTAGGGCTTGATTAATTTTCTGGCACTCAGCAAGACACAGCTGGGATAGTGCTGCTAGCTTAAAGCAAGATTGGCTTGAATCTTGCTCACTGTTTTGAAAGCGAGAACCAACCGAAGTCATCCTAACCTCCTGAGGGTTGTAGGGGGAACACAACTAGCCGTCCTGGCTTTATTTGACGAGCTATTCCTGGGTGGGGGTAGATCATGAGGGTTGGTCAAGCAAAGTTGTCAAAGCTAACAGAGTAGGGGGACTAATCTGCTGATGAGTTAGATCAATCAAGGCCGGAATTACCAAGGATTGAACCAAGATTCGACCAGCAAGAGCCTTGAGCACCATGACAGCGTGCTGTCAACGTTCCCAAAGAGGAATTAGAGACCTTAAGATCTGTTTAAATTTATACTAAATTCAAGTAAAACTTTCCTTTTGATACGAAGTGTAAGGTTTGCTTCATAAGAATAAAGAGGGCAGCAACGACTTCTATAAGAAGTTAGGGATAACACCAATCCAGCGGACAGGAGTAAGCGTCTCGCCCCCTGTACAAAAATCCCCCAAACCTCAGAAGCCGAAGCGCCCAGCTACTCCTAAAAAAACACAGCCGTCTCCGTAAAACGCTACCAATACACTCAAGCCCGCGGACGAGCAGGCATAGCTAACCTGAAGCAAGAATAATCCCGGCTACGTTAACGTCAGTTCCGGTTAAGTCAAACGCTATGAGCCTTGTTAGGAAAGGACTTTGCCGAATGGTTGTGCTTCCAGCTATTTTCAACAAAGGCTAATTATTGAAAATATTTCCATTTGAGAGCCTTGTTGACAGCACCTTGATGTACCCCAGTGAAACAGAGTACGAAAGATCAAGGGTTCCGGCGATTTCTTATTGGGAACTCACGTTAATAAGTGCCAGATTTCACACAGATTAAGGGTTCTGAAGCCGCCACATTGAATAGCCGAATCACGATCGCGCATTAGCATCCCTAGCAAACTCAATTCACGATCGCCCCCACTTCCGCTTGCTTCTCCAAATCTGCCGCGATCATGAATACTCGCTTCTTCGCTTCGATCGACAGTTCGGGGTCATTCATCAACGCATCAAACAGCAGATTCAGTTCAGCTTCGACTTCACGATCGACCAGGAGGCGAACCGTAGCACTCGGACTCCAACGCTCTGGGAATCGACGTGCGAGAAATTCGGCTGCGGCTTTCCAATTCTCTTTGGTGTGCGATCGCCATGCCGTGAGCATTTCTACCTCTAAAACGGCTTCTACGTGCCGAACAGCCTCGACAAACTCGACATACACACGATCGGATTTTCGCGTTTTATGCGTTCCCTCGCCACGCTGCATCCACATCCGAAACGTGGAATAGTCGATTCCAACAAACGCGCAAGCCGTTTTCAGCGAAGCCCCAATCCGAATCGCCTGGAGCAAACGTTCTTGCAGTTCTGGCGTTAATTTCGTCGGTCGCGCCACGATCGCACCTCCCTCACAAAAGAAAGCGATCGCATCCTGACAATACGATCGCTCAATGACTTTCCAAAGCATTTCTCAAAGCAAAGATACCCGACATCAAAGTTTTTCTGCCCTGCGGAACCGTTCAAGCAGATCGAAAAAAGCTTCTCGATACGGATTGGGGAATTGCCTATTGCAATGCTGCGCCGTTGATCGCACCACCAAAGAAAACGCTTCAGGGTCACGATCGCCCAACCGATCAAGGTCGTCCAGCAGGGCTGTAAAAACCAGGCATTCAAAATCGACCGCACCCAATCAGCCATCGACTGATCGCATTCAGACAGGGGACTTGATTTTCTCGATGGAGCGATCGGACAAACCCCCACAATTCGCCAGCCGAATCATTGATGCCGATTTGCAGCAGTATGGTTTCGGCAACGATTCGTTCCGACTCGATCGCGCTGATTTGTTGCAATTGGGGAAAATCACTTAAATTCATTCTCATATTTTGGCGCGATCGCCTGTACTAATCAAGGCTTCTTCCCGATGAGCGCTCAGTCCCAATACAGCAAAAACTGCGGTATCAGTCTCGGTATTCATAGCTTTTTATGGGTAACTTTACCCATAAAAAGCTATGAATACGGCATTTGATCCGCAATCCCTTCCTATTCGGTTATTTTCGGTTTTAGGGCTGAGTCCTAAATCTAACTCCTGAAACCAATCGGGATGACAGGATTTGAACCTGCGGCATCCTGCTCCCAAAGCAGGCGCGCTACCAAGCTGCGCTACATCCCGTAACTAAGCTTTGAAATTATAACGCGATGTTTAAGATTGCACAATCAAAATCTTTCAACTGAGCAGGAGAGAAGCGCAGAACCGCCTCTCTCCTTAACGTTCACTGATTATTAATGATGGTGATGTCCATGGTCGTGTGCATGGTGATGCCCGTGATCATGATGATGGTGAATTTCTCCGTGAACGGGAACAACCGCTGCCGCTTGCTCAGACAAAAGCGATTCAATCTGGGGATCTGCCCACGTTGCAACCATCTTTAGAAAGTCAGGATTGTCATTCACGCAAGGCATCCTGATATATTTCACATCTGAGTGCTTGCGATGCAGCTTCTCGATAATGTGTTCAACATCTAGCAGCGTTTCGTGGTTTTCGGTGGCAAAGCCGATCGGCATAAAGACGATCGCTTTTGCGCCGAGGTTGATCAGGTTTCTTGCTGCAAGATCAGCGTTGGGTTGCGTCCATTCAATCAGCGGCGTTTGGTGATTCAACCAGCCTACTGAAATCAGCGGATAGCGATCAATCAAGCGATCGCGCACTTTGTCGTAAAGCGCTTGGCTCTCGGTGATACCGGAGGTGAATCCTTTTGCTTTATGGGGGCAGCCGTGATTCATCAAAACAATGCCGATCTGCGAGGGAAGATAGGCTCCAGCGAGATCAGAGTGAATTTGAGATTCGACTAACCGCGCCATCAAGTCGATATATTCGGGTCGATCGAAAAATGAGGGAATATAGCGAGTCCCTTTCAGCCAATGTTCGCCATCATCGACTGAATTTTCTAAAGCTTTGTTCACCTGCTCGACGGCAATCCCACTGGTAAAAATAGAATCAACAACCAATAAGGGATAAATCAGAACTTTTGTGAATCCCTGATCTTTAATCTCGGCTAATACTTGTTCAGGTAAGAATGGCTTACAGAAGTTAAACGCCTTGAAAACTTGGACGCGATCGCCCCATTTTTCTTGCAGTGCGGCTTCGACTCCTGCACGTTGCTGTTCAAAGATCGCATTATGGGGAGAAACAAACTGACCGTGCTGATGTCCCCACTCGTGCAGATCGAAGACTGCTAAAAGCTTTGCTAAAGGTGGATAAACCCAGGTAGGGACAGGTGCAAACTTTGCAGTAAGGAGATTTAAAGCTTGTTCGTTGTAATTTGCGAAGTCTTCGTAGCTTTCGACCTCGCCATATCCCATCAGCAGTACAGCTACCCGCTCTGAGTTGGAAGATACATGATGAGAGTGAGAATGTTCGAGCTTTTCTGGAGTCGCGACCACGGTGTAAAACCCCTTGCTTTCGTAGAATGTCTTGGTCTAGCTTCAGGCTAACATCCCCCACTGGGGGACGGGGCGGATTAGTGAAATATTGTTACCCAGAGTAATGGAAATTCTTATTTGTCCAGGAATGCACCCGCCTGCGCTCACCGATGCGTTTCTCTCAAAGCTATCTTTGGGGAACTGTCAGGTTTTTCCGCCCGATCGACCTGTTTATTCACCCCGGCATCTTCTCGATTTCTTTTCCCCGCAGGACGCGGTGCTGATCATTGCGTTTAGTGCTGGAGTCGTGGGTGCGATCGCGGCGGCTAGAATTTGGCAGCGTCAAGGGATTCGGATTGCAGCGCTGATTGCGATCGATGGCTGGGGCGTTCCTTTATTCGGGGAGTTCCCGATTCACCGAGTCAGCCATGATTACTTTACTCACTGGAGTTCTCTGATGATGGGGGGAAACGCAACTCATTTCTACGCCGATCCACCCGTTGAACATCTGATCCTATGGCAATCTCCTACAACGGTTAAAGGAATTGTTAAACCCTCGAATGCTGTAGTTACGGCTGCAACTTTCATTAGTGAGATCATTAGTGAAATCGTTGAGCATTACAAGCTAGATTAAAGTTATGAATTCCAGACAGGACTCTTCCCTTAGTTCAGCCACAACACAAGCTGGATTAATTAAGATTCTCCTGATGGGTAACGATCAATGTTACGGAGCTTGAAGTGATGTCAAGATCTTCTGACGCAGCGATCGTCCGTTAAATTTCAAACGTCTGACGCAGCGGGAATTCTTGAAAAGATTTCCTCAGTCTTTCTCTCGACACAGATAGGGATCAGCTTTACACTATATTTCTATTACTTGCATCCTACGATACAAAAATCTTCCAATTTATCCAATCGCGCGTACTCGAAGAGGTTACTCCAGTGCAGTTGCAGCAACGATCAGCAGTCCAAAAAGTGACGGGTGCTTTTGCTTTAATCGATAGTCTTAGTCGCCACGGTGTTAAGCACATTTTCGGATATCCAGGCGGGGCAATCCTGCCCATTTACGACGAGCTTTATCGGGCTGAACAAGCTGGAATCCTCAAGCATATTCTCGTGCGCCATGAGCAGGGAGCCGCTCACGCAGCCGATGGATACGCCCGTGCAACCGGACAAGTGGGGGTTTGCTTTGCAACCTCTGGTCCTGGCGCGACCAATCTTGTCACCGGAATCGCCACGGCTCACATGGACTCGATTCCGATGGTGATTGTGACCGGACAAGTTCCGCGCCCCGCGATCGGCAGTGATGCGTTTCAAGAAACCGATATTTACGGGATTACTTTACCGATCGTCAAGCATTCCTACGTTGTGCGCGATCCGCGAGAGATGGCGCGAATCGTTGCCGAAGCGTTTTACATTGCAAGCAGTGGACGACCGGGGCCTGTGCTGATCGATGTGCCGAAAGATGTCGGTGTTGAGCAATTTGATTATGTTCCCGTTGAGCCAGGTTCAGTGCGCTTGACGGGTTATCGTCCGACGGTAAAAGGCAATCCGCGCCAGATTGGGCAAGCCTTAAAGCTGATTCGGCAAGCGCAGCGTCCTTTGCTGTATGTCGGCGGTGGCGCGATCGCAGCAGGCGCACACGCCGAGATCAAAGAACTGGCAGAGCGCTTCAAGCTACCTGTCACTACAACTCTGATGGGATTGGGTGCCTTTGATGAGCATCACCCGCTCTCGGTTGGAATGCTGGGAATGCACGGTACGGCTTACGCAAACTTTGCGGTGACTGAGTGCGATTTGCTGATTGCTGTAGGAGCGCGATTCGACGATCGTGTGACTGGAAAGCTGGATGAATTCGCCTCTCGCGCCAAAGTCATTCACATCGATATCGATCCGGCAGAAGTAGGTAAAGTGCGTTTGCCAGATGTGCCGATCGTAGGTGACGTGAAGCAAGTTCTAACGGATTTGTTGGAGCGTAGCAGCGAAGAAGGTGATCCCGTGAACCCGGCGCAGACCGAAGCGTGGCTTGCAAGAGTCGATCGCTGGCGCGAAGATTATCCGCTCGTTGTGCCGCAATATCCAGGAGTGCTGTCGCCGCAGGAGGTGATTTTTGAAATCGGACAGCAAGCTCCAAACGCCTTTTATACCACCGATGTAGGACAGCATCAGATGTGGTCGGCTCAGTTTCTCAAGAATAGCCCGCGCCGTTGGATTTCCAGCGCAGGGCTAGGAACGATGGGCTTTGGAATGCCTGCGGCAATGGGTGCAAAAGTGGCAGTTCCAGACGAAGAAGTCATCTGTATTAGCGGTGATTCCAGCATTCAGATGAACATTCAGGAGCTTGGAACGCTGGCGCAGTATGGCATCAACGTCAAAACCGTGATTATTAACAACGGTTGGCAAGGCATGGTGCGGCAGTGGCAAGAAGCGTTCTATGATGAGCGCTACTCGAATTCCAATATGCAGGTGGGAACACCGGATTTTGTCAAATTGGCAGAGGCATTTGGCATCAAAGGCATGATTGTGGAAACGCGGGAAGAACTGAAAGCCGCGATCGCCGAGATGATTGCTCACCCTGGTGCGGTGCTGATGGATGTCCGCGTGAAGAAGGATGAAAACTGCTATCCGATGGTTCCATCTGGTAAGAGCAATGCTCAAATGATGGGATTGCCTGAGCGCAAACTTTTAGAGCGGGCAGCAGAAACGATCGAATGTAGGAATTGCAGTACAGAGAACGTTCCGACCAACAAGTTCTGCCCGAACTGCGGCACGAAGATCTAAAGACCTAAGCGATTTTGGCGGCGGTTTCATTCAGGCTGATTGAGTCTGCGTATGAAGCCGCCGCTTTTTAATAGTATGAGAAGCGATCGATCGCTTCTCATACCAAATTGATTTGTGAATGTGTCAGATCCTCGCCCCCTAAATCCCCCATTCTGGGGGACTTTGAGTACAATCTGTCGCGTTCTATGTTGAATTCGGTATCAAACTACTGAACTGAGCGTTGGGGACATTGAGATACTAAAGATTGGTTGATCGACCAAATCGGCAACTGTGCAACTTGATCGATCGTTTGTTCAACATAGGGGCGATTGTTGGGCGCGATCGCAGTTCCGAAATAGCCTTTATCCCCGCTATGCTCATGCGATCCACTACTGCATACCGTGAATCGCCCTTGCCGAAAGGCTTGATTGATCGGAGAACCCACTGTCCAATTCCAACGCGATGGGAAAAGCACATAGCCCAGCGTTGGCACTAAGTCTTGCTGACCTTGAAAATGATAAATGTGGTCTACTTGATCAAATCCGGCTTTCCCGTCGAATGCTCCTCCGATCGAAACCACGGTTAATCGAGCATTCAACCATTCAGCAAGATAAGGAGTTACCCCCAGTGCGACTTGAGCACCACCACTGGTACTGATCAAAATTAAGTTAATCCGCTGCTTGGAAATGGGGTGAGCCGCATTCATGCGATCGACGATCGTGTCTGCAATTCCCATACTGTAGACCGGCCTATAGCGGTAGTCGGATGAAATCGCAAATCGCCAGAGGTTACGAAGGGGAATCAGAACGCTACCAAGCAATTCGTCGTTATCCCTTGCCAGTTTCCACAACGGCTGGAACACTCGCTCACTCCCTAAATCTCGGTTTGCGACTGAGTAAGGAAAGACATCTTTTACTGCAACACAACTTTGATGTTGTTCGACGAGTCGATCGAGGAAGTATGTTTCACCTGCCGTGATTTCATTGGGCGAAAAGTTGCCGATTCCGGGTAGGAATACAATGTAGCAATCGATCTTTGCGCCTGAGGTGCTTTGAGGTAAATCAGAGACTGGGTTCGACCCCGGCGCTGTGACCCAACCCAGGCTTTCAGCATTCTGGTTGAGCCACCACACGATCGTACCAACGGGCGCGGTTACTCCCCACAGAATCAAAAATCCACCCATTGAAACGATAAGCTTGAAGGTCGAGCCTCTTAGCTCTCGACCAATCTCTTGAACGGTGCGGTTGATCCACTGCCACATTTGAACTCTTTTATGAAATGAACTCTTTTATGAAAGTGTTGTTACGGATCACTATCTCAGCCCCTTGTCAGCAAATGAAGTTTCGCAGGATAGATTATGAATGAACGTGCTACTCAGGCAGGAATTTGGCAGACCATTCGCGCTGCGCTGACCTTGAATGCTCAGCTTTATGAAACGGCTCAAAATACGTCCAAGACGCATCGACTCGCTTTTACGATCGTTCTTCTCGCTGCTTTGTCTCGCGCTCTCGGCAGTGCGGCCATCCTGCTGCTGACGCGAACTACACCCTTCACTTTTATCCTGGTTTTACTGCTGAATGTTTTGAGTGTGATTGCCAGTTACTATATTTGGACGTTTACGATTTGGAAAATTGGACGGTGGCTAAAGTCCGACGCACCGAGTTATCGCGCCCTACTTAGCCCGATCGGGTTTGCCTATTCGCCGCAAATTCTCAACTTTTTGACGCTGATTCCATTGTTAGGAAGCGCGATCGAGATAATACTCGCGGTCTGGACATTGATGGCTGTGATTGTGGCAGTCCGTCAAGCGTTAGATGTTAGCACTCGTCGGGCTGCCTTGATTTGCTTGCTTTGTTTCCCGATCATTCAGATTGCAATCGGGGTGATTCAAGCGGCACAACAGCTCATTGATTAGAACTGCTTGAGGAATCTCAAATCACTGCTGTACAAACGGCGAATATCATCGATTTGATGCAGCACCATTGCCAGCCGCTCCACTCCAAATCCAGCCGCGAATCCTGTGTAAACTTCCGGATCGTAGCCCACGGCTTTCAGCACATTCGGATCGACCATGCCACAGCCGAGGATTTCGAGCCAGCGTCCTTTCCATTTCACATCCACTTCTGCAGAGGGTTCGGTGAACGGAAAGAAACTTGGACGGAACCGGATTTCGACCTCGCCAAACAACTCCTGTAAGAAGACTTTGATCGTTCCTTTGAGGTCAGTAAAGGTTAGACTTTCATCGACGGCTAGAATCTCGATTTGGTGGAACACTGCCGAATGAGTTGCATCGACTGTATCGCGGCGATAGGTTCGACCGGGAACTGCCACGCGAATGGGCGGATCATTGGCTTCCATGTAGCGAATTTGCACCGGAGACGTATGCGTTCTCAGCAAATTGCCGTCTGGCAGAAAAAGTGTGTCTTGCATATCTCGCGCAGGGTGATCCGGCAAGAAGTTCAGCGCCTCGAAATTATAGTAATCTGTCTCGACTTCGGGGCCTTCTGCGACGGTGTAGCCCAGCCCTACAAAGATATCGAGGACTTGATCGATCGTGCTGTTCAACGGGTGCATCCGTCCCTGAGATCGCCCCACTCCCGGCATGGTGACATCGATCGTTTCCGCTTCGAGTTGCGCCGCGATCGCTGCCGTTTGCAGGGCAGCTTTTTTCTGATCGATCTCGATTTGGATTGCTTCTTTCACCTCGTTGGCGCGTGCCCCGATTCTGGGACGTTCTGCCGGATCGAGTTTGCCCATGCCGCCGAGCACTTGCGGAATTGGCCCTTTTTTGCCGAGATACTTGACCCGCAATTGTTCAAGCTGATCGAGCGATGGGGTTTCGGCGATCGCGCTTTTCGCTTCTTGCCGAATGGCATCTAATTGTGATTCAAGTTCGTTCGGTTGAGCCGCCATAATCAGTAGTTTATAAGTCCTAATTCGCGTCAAAATGAACTGCGAACTTGTTTATTGTAGTGGAAAGCATGAGACTCCTGATCAGCAACGATGATGGTGTTTACGCGCTCGGCATTCGGACGCTGGCGAATACTCTGGCAGAAGCAGGGCATACGGTGACGGTGGTGTGTCCCGATCGAGAACGATCGGCAACCGGGCATGGGTTAACGCTGCATGATCCGATTCGAGCGGTGCAGATGGATCAGGTGTTTCGTCAGGGGGTGAAAGCGTGGGCGTGTTCGGGGACACCCTCGGATTGTGTGAAGTTAGCGATTTGGGCATTGCTGGAGGAGAAACCGGATTTTGTGCTTTCCGGAATTAATCACGGGTCGAATTTGGGAACGGATGTGCTGTATTCGGGAACGGTTTCGGCGGCAATGGAAGGCGTGATCGAAGGAATTCCGAGTATTGCGTTTAGCCTCACCAGTTTTCAGTCGCAGGAGTTTCAGCCTGCGGCAGATTTTGCTTGTACGCTGGTGCAGCAATTGAAGAAAGATCCGTTGTCTGAATTGATGCTGCTGAATGTGAATGTTCCGGCGATCGAGCGTGATCAAATTCGGGGTGCGATTCTGACTCGTCAAGGAGTGCGGCGCTATACGGATGTGTTTGAGAAGCGGGTTGATCCGCGAGGCAAGATTTACTACTGGCTTTCGGGTGAACTGCTCGAAGATGTCGAAGATCCGGACATTCCCAATGAAGGAATTCCAACAGATGTGGAGGCAAATCGCGATGGATATATCACCGTCACGCCACTGCATTATAATCTCACCTCTCCACTGGGCTTAAAGCTGATGAAAGATCGAGATCTGAGCCTCTAAGCAGGATCGTTCCACCTTTGAGGTCGATCGTTCGTGGCTCAGGCACGATCGTTTCCCGCTTAGGGGTCGATCGTTGGCGCTTTGAGGGGCAAGCTTCCCGCTTAGAGGTCGATCGTTGTTAGTTTCTAGCACGATCGTTCCATCTCAGAGATGAATTGTTCCCGCTTTGAGGGGCAAGTTTCCCGCTTAGTGGTCGGTCGTTGTTGGTTTCTAGCACGATCGTTTCATCTTGGAGATAAATTGTTGGCGCTTTGAGGGGCAAGTTTTCCGCTTAGTGGTCGATTGTTCTCGCTTTTAACTCCAACATTCAGGCTTTTTACAGAAATGTTGGGTTGTTTCGCGATCGTTAACGTCTGATTGGGTTGATCGAAGCTGCGATCGTGCAGACACACTAAAATAATCAAATCCACCCCGAATCATTCGCTATCATGCAGCAGTTTTCGATCGAAGAAATGCGAGAGCGAACACTACGTGAAGCGGAGCTACCGCAAGACGTTCTCACCTCTGCAACCCATGAACCTGTCATCCTAGTCAACCAATCTCAGCCCAGTTATGTTGTGCTGTCGATTCAGAACTATCAGCAACTCATCGATCGTTTAACCGAACTCGAAGATCACGCCCTCGGACAACTCGCAGAACTTGCACCACAAAACTCCTCCAGAATGGGAACCGAGACTTTCGTCGCAGAACTTCAAAAACTCGCTCAACTAGACGAAAGCAGTTCATAAAAACGATGGCAAACGCAATGACGATGAAGTTTATAAACAACTCCGTCGGTTATTTGACTAAGGTGCAACCTGACATTGCATTGAGCGAACGATCGCTGCGGCAAATCCGTACACGAAGTGCAGCGAAGCTTTCGCTCATCCAAAAAATTCTGAGGTTGTTTCGCGATCGTTAAAGTTTGTTTTTATCGATCGCGGCACCCAGCCCTCAATTTAATTCGATAGCTTACTAGTCGGCGTGTCTGAAGGCTGTTCAGCAGTCGGACGCTTAATCGATCGCTTCGGCTGTAACGCATCTCGACCAAGCTGAACCGTCACATCCGATCGCAAATCGCCTGTATTCTCGATCCGGACTTCTCCAAACCCCAACGCTTCCCGAATCGCCTCAGCACTACTGACATCTCCCCATTCCGCCACAATCCGCGTCACGCTCAACGGCTCGTTCCAGGCCTGCCCTTCGTAGACATTGCGATAACCCGCATTATCCAAGGCGGTCATAGCTGTCTGGATGCTCTTGGCCTGCTTCGTACTATCTTGAATTGCAACTCTCAACGCGGCAGGATCTGGAGCCTCTAGACTTGAGGTTCCATAATTAAAATACTGTGCCATCATCCCGTTAATTCGCTTCGGATCGGGCAACCAATAGCTTGCTTTGTACTCGCCAGGGGAGCTAAATTCGCCGGGAACCATCAGCATTTTGGTGTTCGATCGATTCACCTGTGAAGCAAATCCAACTAAGGCAACTAATTCTTCAACGGTCAGATTCGTATCAATATATGATTGCACCACGCCCAACACACTCGGAAAACGGGCAACTGTGCCGGGATTCAGCGATTGTTCCATCAATGCCCGCATCACCATTTGTTGGCGCTGAATCCGTCCGATATCGCCGTTCTCGTCTTGACGATAGCGCAGGAGTTGCAGCACTTTGCTGCCGTCTAGCTGTTGTCGTCCCGCTTTGAGATTGATGTACAACCGTTGGCTATCGTCCTGATATTTCATATCCTTCGGGACGTGAACGGTGACACCACCGAGGGCATCCACTAAAGCCTGAACGCCTTGAACGTTGATCGTCATATAGCGATCAATCCCCACTCCCCCAAGCAGTTCACTCACCGATTTGGCGCTCAGCGCAGGGCCGCCATAAGCGTTCGCTTCGTTGATCTTGGTCATGCCGTGATTTGCAATGTAGGTGCGCGTATCACGCGGAATCGACATCACCACGACCTTCTTATTCTCCGGATCAAATCGGAGCAGCAGCATCGTATCCGTTAAGCCCTCGAAAGAGTTCACCAAGGCTTGATAAGGCAGCTTCTTCAGGTCTTCGGGAGCGTTACTGACATCGGTGGTGAGAACTTTTGTGCCGAGGACGAGGATATTGACTGGACGAGTTAAGGCAGGGAGTTGCAGGCTCATTCGGGTCGAAAAGCGATCGCCCTTCTTGAAAATCGAGGCTTCAGAGGCGGAAAGTTGTCGCTGCATCAAGGGGGTACTAGCAAGAGAGACTGCTAGCAGCGCTCCTGCAGTGGCTGAGATCATCGCAATTCCGCTAAGAGAAAGCGCCATAAATAACAGCCGCATTCCTTGCGATCGCTGGACAGGCTTCTTTTTGCGGAGCTGTCCCGATGGGGATAACGGTTTAGTTTTTTGCGGCTGTCCCACTTTTTGCGTCGCGACCTTTTTCAAGGTCGATTTTTGCGTGGGCTTAACAGGCTGTACTTTCTGCTTCACAGAACGTTGATTGTCGCTTTTCACGGGTTCCCTCATCACACCATCTTTAAAGTCGGACTGAACAGATCACACTTGCAATTTCGGACTTTAATTGTATTCAACTAGCGCCGAATGCGCGATTTTTTAACGTCATTCCTCCTTTTAGGAGAAGACTAAAAGCAGAATATGAATCAATTTCTTCTAATTTGTCTGAGTTAACCGGACAAAATCAGCAGTGGTTGCATCGATCGCAGGATTGATTTAGGGCAATCCGATCGACGACTGAATTGATTTTAGAAGCAAAGATTGAAATAAATCACTTTTTTGAAATATACCTCTGGGCTGAACCTCATTACTTAAAGTAGATCAAGAGATTGAGTCCTGGGATCGTCCGGGAAAGCGTCCACAAGAGTAATGCGATATATAGCGTACCCAATGTCCACTGATACCATACGAGGATTGAAACAAGTCCCGGTAGATGCTCGTCCCTGAGCCGAATATCATTGAAGCCAAAGCGCAAAAAATTATTGAGGCTGAAATCAAAATAGTTTAACCAACTCCATTGCTTGTTCCACAAGATTGGCAAGTAGCGCTCTCGAAATAGGGGATATCTCGGAATGGTTGGCAGTCTTCCAACTAGGATTCTCAACTGTCGCAACGTGCCTTCTTCCAGGAAGTAGCTCACCTCCATTAACCCGTGGTATCGCCCTCGCAGGTATAACCAGACGGTCAAGCTTAAGGGCACAGGGATCACGACGATCGCCCAGCACAGCAGCGTGATGAAGGGGCGATCTGCGGTTTGAATCACGGCGGTTAAGCCGAGTAAAAACAGCACGATCGCGAAACTAAGGGTCGAAATCGTCTCAGAAGCCGTCGGCAAAATCGGTTTAGGATAACGCCGCCGCGCTCGATCGACCAGCCAAAACAACACACTAAAATAGGCGACGGTGACGATGCCAATGCCAAAACTCAGCCAAAAGCTCGTTCCGTCTCGACTGAGTAATAAAAGCAGACTTAAACAAATCCAGCGAAACCCGATCGAAAAGCGCCACCAGAGATTAAATGCAGGCGGTAATGGATCAGCCGCAATCACGCGGTCTCGGACGTTAATATAAGTCGCGATGCCGATTTGATCGAGCGTGAGCAGTTCGGTGAGATTGCGGAAGGGTTGTTCTATTCGGTGTCGAATAATGGCATTAGCCTGGGTTTCACTAAATCCAATTTGCTTTAATTGGGTGACGCTTGCAGAGTTGAGATCGGTTCCGAAAAACTGGCGTTTAAGTTGGCGCGATCGTAATAACTGAGTGGTGTAATCGATCTGATTGGCATCAGAAATTTGCTCCAATCGGCGAAAGTTTCGCACCAGTTCGCGCAATAAATTCTCGTTGCCTTGGAGTGTTGGCACTGAAATCACCCGCCCAATTTGCCCCGGATCGCCTAGGATCTTGGCTTTATCCGAATCGAATCGTAGTCCTGCCACATTCAGATAGGCGCTTTTTGCAAAACTGCAATAGCTAAAATCGGCACGATCGAGAATAGTGGCTCCGCGCAGATTTGCCAGTGAATTGAACTGTGCTTCGCGAAAGACGGCGGCTTTCTCGAATGTGGCATCGGTGAGAAAGAGCGATCGGCTAAATTTTGCTTTACTAAAGATGGCTTGCTCCCGCCATCGGGTCTGAGCAAAATCTGCATTGCCTTGCCATTGCACCCGCGTAAAGTTAGTCGGTTGATAGAAAACGGCTTGATTGAAGTTTGCCGTGGTTTGGAATTCTGCGCCTTGAAAATTCACCTCGCCGCGAAATTGGACTTGATTGAATTCAGCTTTCGCAAAGAAGATTATGTTGCGAAACTGAACTTCTCGACCAAAGTTCGCACCCGCAAAATTCATCGGCAAGCTAAATCGTGACTGAGAAAAGTCTGCTCCTGACGGAAACAGTGCCCCCTGAGCTTCGACCCGATTCAGGAAAAATGTATTTGTTAGGTCTGCAAATCCTGTGATTCTAGTTTGTACTAATTTGATCGGGGCACGAAATACAGTGAGTTGCAGAGAGGTGGTAATTCCGGTTTCTTTTGGCGCGACCAAAAGTGATTGCGAGAGGGTGCTTAATCTGTATAAACGTCTGCGATCGCGCCTTAACTGCTCTTGTTCCGTGGGTGTAAATAATTTCGATAAAGCTTCTCCGTCGTAGATCGGCGCACGTAACCCTAACTTGCTCGTGGTAAAGTCGCCCTCGATCTGCGAATTGCTCAGATCTAACCCGACTGGCACACCCGGACGCTGAAGTTGCGCCTGCACCAAACCGTAAAACTGATCTCGAAACCCCGCATTTTCAGGGCGCAGATCGATCGTCATCCGTCTGAGATCGACCATTCGCGTTCCTTCACTGGGCATCGGGGAGCGCAATCGCTCCTGCAACAATTCTAAAGTCAGTGGCACTCGTTCTAGTTCTGCTGCTTCAGCAGGAAGCGCGTAAAACCACACCAAAATCGTTAATAAAACTGCAAAAAACGGGCGCACAGTTTACCCAAAACTCTCTGTTTGTTTATACCGAACATTGGTGAGGCAGGCACAACTTTTTTCAGCGCGATCGTAGGAATGCGTGGTCGCGTAGATCAAATCAAGGTGACGTTTTTCGATATAAATACTGAAGGTAGATATTAAAATCTGGGGTGCGAATTAAAATATTTCAGTGTTTTCCATCTGTTCGCACTCGCTTTTATGCTCCGTGAGAAGTTTCGTCAGTATCCTCTCAGCGCCTTACTCTTATTGATCGCGGTATCGATCGCGGGACTCCTCTTTAGCAGGGTCATTCTGCAAATCATCCCACTGTTCAGTCACAGCACCTCTGTGAGTTCTAGCTTATTGGTCTGGGGAATTGGGGCGCTAGCGATTGCCTACGGATTCCGCTCTACTATCTGGGGAATTGGAGCGATTTTACTCATCGGGCTGGGGTATTGGGGAGACTGGAACAACATTTACCTCAATGCTGAATCTGACTCAATCGCGCTGCAAATGCCGATCGTCGCTGCAATTTTGTTTTTGCCGTTGGCATATTGGTGTCGATCTGGAGTGCTGTTTGGGTTGAGCGCGATCGCGGTTTGTTCGGCGTTAATCAGCAGCTTGGCTGAGATTGTGACTAAAGGAAGCGTGTTACCGCCTTTGGTGCTGGGTCTTCCTGCTGCATTGTTGTGGTCGTATGACGATGTAATCTGGACGCTGGGACGGCAAGAAAAACGGTTTCAACCGATCGCTCGTCGATTGGCAGTGCTGTATTTAAGTGGGCTATTTTTTTGCCTGTCGTTTCAGTGGACTTGGGCGAATCATGCCTGGTACAGCATTCTTTCCGGATGGCGATCGCTTCCCAGTGTGGTGTTCTTGGCGGCGATCACGATCGGGCAATGGCTGTATTTGTTTATTTCAATGCGGAGGTGTAATTGGCAGACGATTATGGTCGCCTCGATGATTGCACTGTATGGAATCGTTCAGGTTTGGCATCTCCGAGTGCAACCGATTCCAATCTTTGCGGCGATCGTGTTT
Source organism: Leptolyngbya sp. AS-A5 (assembly GCF_039962495.1). NCBI lineage: Bacteria > Bacillati > Cyanobacteriota > Cyanophyceae > Leptolyngbyales > Leptolyngbyaceae > Leptolyngbya > Leptolyngbya sp. AS-A5. The sequence continues at coordinate 20,157 of NZ_JAMPLL010000031.1, forward strand.
AATCTGATGCTGGTTGTATTATCGATTACGACAATACGAAGCAGTTTACGAGCCGGAGAGCGATCGACGTTTTGGTGTGGGGTAACGTTTCTAATTTTGCAGATTTCAAGCCGCGCACTAGAGTACGACCTACCCGTGAAGCCGTTAATTTTTGGATTGTGTGGAATGGGCGCGATCGTCTCCAGTCTTTGGTTTGAACGTTATTGTCTACTCTCAAAGTCCCCCATTCTGGGGGATTTAGGGGGCAAACAACCGCTCAAACCGAAGCAGAAAATCTTCATCTAACTCAACGGAATTGCGGCATTCACAAGCGAGGTCAGAATTCCTGTCTGTTCCTGTCCGCTTGTCGAAAGATCGCTGTAGCACAAGAACAATCGCGCTTCTGTCCGTCCTAACAAATCGAGCAAAATGCGGCGTAATCGCTGCTCGTTCATGCGCTGTGTGTCTTCCACATCCCACACCTGCCCCGACCAATCCTGCAAAAATAACGGAGCCGCAAACAGCGAATCCACCCCGCTCAACCAGCGCGATGATCCCGCATCTAACCAAAATTGCCAGCGATGCGATCGCCGCATGGAACGATACTGAAATACCGTGGCTAACGTCACGGAATTGGGTTGCATTAGCCGCACCGGATAGGGATTCGCCGTCACCGTACCACTTCTCAGGAGTTGGATAAAGTTCCGCACGGTGAGCGATTGCGGTGCATCGCTTAGATCGCTGCGTCGGAGGCGATCGTCTACTTCCCAATAATGCTGCGCCGTTTCCATCAGTTCCCGCAGTCCTGCAAGTTGATCAAACGGTAAATGACTGCCACCGAGAAAGAATCGCTGAATAGCTCGATCGACCATCACAACCGGACTGGCAATCATTCGGGTTTCTAACTGCGATCGCTGCAATTCGATCCAGCGCACTAAGCCTTCATAGGCTTCTGAAGCTTGATACCCCAAACGATCCCAGCGTGGAAACGTATTCGCAGGGAGTAAGCGCGGTTGCTCCGGATGCGGCTCGAAACAATGATCGGCAAGCAGTCCCGCCCGAACTGGATCGATCGCATAAGTCGTAGGCGATTCGGATTTCTGACTGAGAATTACCAGCATTTCTGCGATCGTGTCTCGATTGGTCGCTCGTCCAAGTCCCGGATAAATCAGTGTCAATAACGTTAACAGAGAGCGCACGATTGGGCTACTCGCTAACGGTCGCTGATCGTTGAGAAACTCAACTGGAATATTTTGGCGCATCAGGATTTCCCGCAGTGCATACCGAGAAATTGGATCGATCCCAGGCCCAATCAGTGCAATATCACGCGGCTCAACCGTCCCCGATTGCACAGCTTTAATAATGATTTCTGCGGTCTGGCGAATGAGTTGCGCCTGCGTTGTGGTTTGAATCGTTTGAATCGTATCCGGCAAACTGGCAAAGAAAACGGGATCAGTCACAAGATCTAAAATGGATTCGCCGAGTTCGTCCATCAGACAGGATGAAACCCGATCGCTCAATTCCACCACCGAACATCGATCGCTCAGTTCGGCTAAATATACCGGATCGGCTCCCAGTCCCAAGCGTACCGCTCCATCTGGATTAAAACTAAACGCACAAGGGATTCGTCGATCGATCAAAAACTCAAACAACGATCGCACGATCGCGGGATACTCATCGACATCATCTGCAATTACTGCTTGATACCGTTCAAGTAAATGCTCTTGATACGTCGGGTTATGCAGCAAATAACGCCCGTATAAATCGGTAATCAAACTATAAGTGAGCAATCCCCGTCGCAAACACCACGATCGCCAGCGCTGCATCATGTCGCCGATCGTTTCTGATGAGAGCGGCAATTCGGAAAATCCTTCCTCTACTTTTGGCAAACCTTGATCGAGCATCGCGGGAATGTCCTCGATCGCAACCCCACCTAACGCACCAAGCTGCATCAAATCCAGTACCCGCCGCACTAAACGCGCTTCTGCAATTCCCGATCGTGCGATCGCTTGATCCAACTCAACCCGCCATAATTTTGTCGCTAACTCCTGCTCATTCTCAGGACGCAACCGCACCGGAAACTGAGCCTTCAGATCCAACTGCTGCACCAACAGCGACCAAAACAGCGTCACTTCATCTTCAAAGAATCCGAGCGGAGTTGTCGCTCGAAACGGAAACTTGCCCTGAGTCGCATCAGTCAGCCGATCGCTCAACTCCAATCGATTATCCCCGATCGCCGCCAACACCAAAATTCCAGATTTTCGCACCCGCATCCACTCGCACGCCTGCGCTACCAATCGGGCAGTTTTACCAGTGCGAGTTGCACCTGTAATCCAGACTGACGGAAATGTTTGCATTTGCCTGAACCCTCTCAACCGGATTTGTTAGGATACTTAGCACTTGCTTAAGATGCTCTTTCTATCCTAAACCTTTAGCCAAAAGCAGCTTTAGAATAGAGCGATCGCCAACAACCTGACCGATTCGTTACGCTGTCATGCCACATTCTTCGATCGACGATTTCTGCTACACAAGCCATGAACAATAATTCGCTACTTTCGCAGTTCAGAGCCTATGTGCGTCGGGCTGAGCGATGGTACCTCGAAACGCCCGATCGCGCTCTCGATCAGGCATATGATGCTGCTCTCAAAATCAAAGCGATCGAAAATGAGCATTTTAGCGGTAAGAAGATCGCGCCTCATTCGACTCAACTGCGCGGTAGTGCGTTTGAATATTTCTCAGCCGATTTACAGAAATATCTCCGCATGATGCGGATGCGATTAACCGAATTTCGTCGGAGTCGTGCTGCATTGGCAATTACGAATCCGAATAAAACGACTCAGGAAGTTCGCACGATCGAAACGACGGAAGTTGGCTCATCCCGGTTTGTGCCCACCCTGCGCGATAAGTCTTCAATTACGCTAGAAAAACTTCGATTTATCGACGAAATTCTAGCTCGATATGCAGATGAACAATTGACACTTGAAGCCGTTTCAACGGCAATGCTTTCGGTCGAGCGCAATGGCGGTCTTGCTAAAAAGAATTCCGATCAGGATCTAACCGTACCTGAAGCTCAAAAAGTCCCAACAAACGATGTGCAAACTTCCGAAGATTTTGAAAGCATTTCTGATAAAACAGGGCTGCTTCCCCGATCGATCCTGGCAACACTGAAACGATTAAGACGTGATCTTGATCCTAAATCTGAAGACGAAGTCGTTCAAAACTATCGCATTTCTAAGGTCAAAACGCTATTAGCAGTCCGATTTGTTTTGGTCTTAATTCTTGTACCGTTATTGGTGCAGCAAGTGACTCGTAATTTTGTGCTGAGCGAGCGATTACCTGTTGGTGCTTGGATTTCGCAACAGTTCACGATCGAAAATCCAGACCGAATCTTTATCAATGGCGAAATGGCAGAAGAAGCGCTGAGAGAGATGCAGGGATTTGAGGAGCGCTTGAAGTTTGAAAATATTATCAAAGAAACCTTAGAACGGAATATTCTCAGTTCTGAGGAAGTCGAAGCGAGAGCGAAATTGCGATCGCAACAAGTCGAAGTCCAAGTCCGCGAGAAAGCCACCGAAATTGCAGAACAATTTTCAAGTCAAAGCGCAAACGTGATTCGCAACTGGATTGCTGATATTTTGGCTACGATCGCGTTTACGTTCGTGCTGCTGAACGGCAAACGCGAAATCGAAATTCTCAAGTCTTTTATGGATGAAACGGTTTATGGTCTTAGCGATAGTGCTAAGGCATTTATCATCATTTTGTTTACAGATGTCTTCGTGGGATTCCACTCACCTCACGGTTGGGAAATCATTCTCGAAGGGATTTCAAGACACTTCGGTTTACCGACGAGTCGCGATTTTATCTTCTTGTTTATTGCAACCTTCCCGGTGATTCTAGACACCATTTTTAAATATTGGATTTTCCGTTACCTCAATCGGGTTTCACCGTCTGCTGTGGCAACGTATCGCGAAATGAACGAGTAGTTATGCCATTTCAATTTGCCTGGTAAATTCAAGCACCATTGAAGTAAATTTCTCTGGATACCAAAGCCCCCATTCGTGAAAGCCTTCTGGCACAGTCACCAGTTTGGCATCCGGTAAAGTGGCTGCCATTTCACGCGCGATCGCTAACGGCTCTGTTAAATCCTCTTCTGACCAGAGCAATAATGCGGGGGCTTGAATCGTGGGTAATAAATGCCTCAAATCTCCGTACAACGAAAGCAGCAACGCTTGCAGGACGTTCGCTGTGTTGAATAGCAAATTATGCGTAAAGACCTTTGGAATTGTGGTTAACTTTAATTCCAGCTTAGGTAGAAACAATTGTGCCGTCATTTCTGCTGCGCGTCTCGGAATAATTTCGGCAACCGAAACGGTTGGAATTCCGGTACTACCAAGCAGGGCAAGACTCTTCACTCGCTCCGGGAACAGGGCTGCGATCGTCAGTGCCACTCCTCCGCCAAACGAATGCCCTATGATATGCACTTGCTTCAAATTCAGCGCATCTAAAAACTCCACCAGAAACGCTGCATAAGTCTTGTAGTCCGGGATCATCTTGTCGTAGGACGATCGCGCAAAGCTCGGTAAATCTGGTGCAAACACCGGATGCTGCTCTGACAGCCGTTCTAAAACTTCCTGATAAGGCTCAGCCGAGATTCCCCAACCGTGCAGAAACAGGATAGGCAGCGATCGTAATTCCTGCCCACCTTGCTCATAGTGAAGCTGACACTCACTGAGATTTATGCTGCGACTGACTAATCGAGTATTCACCCACCCTTTCTCCAGAGCCAGAACAATTCTTCGACTGTAACAAGCCTTGAGAATTTGCATGACTATCTTGAGAGTTAACTAGGTGACTCCGATCGTCCCAGCTACGCAGAGATTGATGGGAATCAATCAGCTTGCGAGATATTCACCCATATCACCTTTGCGCTTCCGCAATTTCGTCAGCGCTTCACGTTCGATCTGGCGCACTCGTTCGCGGCTGATATTGAGCCGATCGCCAATCTTTGCCAGTGTCAGCGCTTTGCCGTCATCTAGCCCAAACCGCAGAATTAAAACTTCCCTTTGCTGCTGGGTTAAATCTGCCATCAGCGCATCAAGATCGAGCTTGAGTGAAGTCTGGGTGGTGAATTCTTCGGGCGACACTCCCGTGTCTTCGAGCAGTTCGCCTAGCTCGGTATCCTGGTTATCTCCGACCCGCAAATCTAACGATAAGGGAACTCTCGCCCGTTCGAGATAATCCCGCACCTGCGAGATGGGAATGTCTAATTCGTTCGCTAATTCTGACAGTGTAGCGGCGCGTCCTAACTGCTGGGACAAACTCCGCTGCGCTTTCTTAATCTTATTCAACTTCTCGGTGATGTGAATCGGTAGGCGAATCGTGCGACCTTTCTCTGCGATCGCTCTTGTGATCGCCTGACGAATCCACCAGTAAGCGTAGGTCGAAAAACGGTATCCCTTCGTGGGATCAAACTTCTCGACTCCGCGCTGCATTCCGATCGTGCCTTCTTGAATCAAGTCCATTAATTCAACATTGCGCTTGGTGTACTTCTTTGCCACCGAAACGACTAGACGTAGATTTGCTTCGACCATTCGCCGCTTGGCAAGTTCACCTTCCGCTAACACCTGCCGAAGTTCTGTTTCTGAGAGTCCTGCCGCCTGCGCCCAAGTTGGATCATCTGGTGCTGCACCCAGTTTCTCAACGAGCTTTGCCCGGACAGAGTTGGCGATCGCGAGGCGCTGTACCTGTTTGCCATACAACACTTCTTGCTCGTGCGTCAGAAGCGGCACACGACCGATTTCACGCAGGTAAGCCCGAACGGAATCAGTGGGGGTCTGAGCAGTTTTCATAACAACTTCAACGGGTGTGAGGGAACAAAGAGAAATCGGAGATGCTGGAGCGGTGAGACATCTGTGAAGCGTATGCGTCTTGGAGCAGAATTGCCTGTCAAAGCAAAAGTAAGACGACTACAACTTAGTCAAGAGCGTAAATCGATAAGCGTAAACGGATGTGCTACTTCTAACATTGCTTCAATCGTGGCACTAATCAGTTATCTTAAGGATTATCCCCTAACAAATTAAGGTTTGTAAAGATTATGAGAAAAGATTTAACAAAGCCTATTCTATCGTGTGAGTCTAATTCTTGATTTACAGTCTATGCAACACGTTACCAAAACTACAGATTCCGTTTGTTCCTTGCGCGACGGAATTATAAGTTTAATCAAAGCTTGAGCTATCTAAACAAGACGGCATTGATGTGAAATAGCTTGATTATGAGAATCATTAATAAAACTTTAAGATTTAACCTAAAAATGCTGACGCGATCGTAGTTAAATTTAGTGCTGCAATTTCCGTAATTTGTTCTATAGACATATAGGTTTCTTTCTGTAAATGTCATCTATCCTCTGACAGAGCGTGAAAGCGGAGCCTAGTTCAGCTCCGCTTTCGGCGGATTAGTGAGCAATGTAATCTTGCAAAGCCCGAACCGTTAGTGCCTCAGATTGTAACGATCGAATTGCTGCCGCTGTCGCTTTGGCTCCCGCGATGGTTGTAATCATAGGAATTTTGTACGTCAAAGCGGTACGACGAATCAGGCGATCGTCTTCGTGTGCCTCTTGTCCAGTGGGAGTGTTGATGATTAATTGGATCTGCTCATTTTTGATCGAGTCGAGAACGTGCGGTCTACCTTCGTGCAGCTTCAGGACGAGTTCTACGTCGAGACCCTGTTCTTTCAGAGTTTTACGAGTTCCAGCCGTTGCGACGACTTTGAAACCGAGTTCCATTAACTCTTTCACAGCTGGAACCACCGCCGCTTTTTCTCGATCGTTCATCGAGACAAAAACCGTTCCCTGACGCGGCAGGCGTTGACTCGCAGCAAGTTCTGCTTTTGCATAAGACTTGCCAAAATCAGTATCGATCCCCATCACTTCTCCGGTCGATCGCATTTCGGGTCCTAAAATCGTATCGGTTCCGGGGAACTTCTCAAACGGCAGAACGGCTTCTTTGACGGAAATATGCTTCGGGATCACTTCTTGCGTGAAATTGAGATCGGCAAGCGTTTTACCAGACATAATCCGGGCTGCCATCTTCGCAAGCGGATAGCCGATCGCTTTTGACACAAACGGAACAGTTCGAGAAGCACGCGGATTCGCTTCGATAATGTAAACCTGATCGCCCTGCACGGCAAACTGGATGTTCATCAAGCCTACCACTTTGAGCGCTTTTGCCAGTTGAATTGTCCAGGTGCGGATGCGATCGACGATTTCGGGCTTCAGCGTGACGGTCGGAATCGAGCAAGCAGAGTCGCCGGAATGAATGCCCGCTTGTTCGATGTGTTCCATAATGCCGCCGATCACGACGTTTCCGGTTTGGTCGGCGATCGCATCGACATCGACTTCGATCGCGTTTTCGAGGAAGCGATCGATCAAAATTGGGTGATCCGGTTCAACCTGAACGGCATAAACCATATATCGTTCGAGTTCTGCGTCCGAGTAAACAATCTCCATTGCCCGTCCACCGAGGACATAACTGGGGCGCACAACCACTGGATACCCGATTTGCCGTGCGACCTTTTTCGCGTCTGCATAGTCTCGTGCAATTCCGTTTGCAGGTTGTTGAATGTTTAACTCGCGCAGAATCTTTTCAAACCGTTCGCGATCTTCGGCAGTGTCGATCGAATCTGGCGAAGTCCCCCAAATTTTCGTCGGCACGGTGCCTTGCTTGAGAAACGCAGCGAGCGGAACCGCTAACTTTAAGGGCGTTTGTCCACCAAATTGAATGATCACGCCTTCGGGCTGTTCCGCTTCGATAATGTTGAGAACATCCTCTTTCGTCAGTGGCTCGAAATAGAGGCGATCGCTGGTGTCGTAGTCGGTTGAAACGGTTTCGGGGTTTGAGTTTACCATGATCGTTTCGTAGCCGTCTTCACGCAGCGCAAACGACGCATGACAGCAACAGTAATCAAATTCAATCCCTTGTCCGATGCGATTTGGGCCTCCACCGAGAATCATTACTTTCGGCCTGCTCGATGGTAGAACTTCGGTCTCTTCTTCATAAGTCGAATAATAGTACGGGGTCAAGGCTTCAAACTCAGCCGCACAAGTATCCACTGTTTTATAAACCGGGATCACGCCGATCGCTTTGCGGTGAGCGCGAACTTCATCTTCAGTCGTCTTGGTGGCGAAAGCAATTTGACGATCGCTAAAGCCCTTCCGCTTAATTTCACGCAGTTTCTCAACCGCTAGATCTTTAAGGCTCGATCGTTTCAGCGCTTTTTCGGTTTCAAGCAAATCGAGCATCTTATCGAGAAACCAAGGATCAATACTGGTTAGCTCAAAAATCTCATCTACGGACATTCCCATCAGCATCGCGTGGCGCACGGTGAAAATGCGATCGGGATTCGGCGTTCTCAAACCTGCACGAATCTGCTCTAGGCTTGGGAGAACTTCTTGCTTATCACAACCCCAGCCTGCCCGTCCGGTTTCGAGCGATCGCAAGGCTTTCTGAAACGATTCTTGAAACGTCCGCCCGATCGCCATGGCTTCACCAACCGATTTCATCTGCGTGGTGAGATACGGCTGCGATCCAGGGAATTTCTCAAACGCAAACCGGGGAATTTTAGTGACGACATAATCGATCGTCGGTTCAAAACTCGCAGGTGTTTTCTTCGTGATGTCGTTGGGAATTTCATCGAGCGTGTAACCGACTGCGAGTTTTGCCGCCATCTTCGCGATCGGGAATCCAGTCGCTTTAGAAGCCAGCGCCGAACTCCGAGACACACGCGGGTTCATTTCAATCACGACCACTTCACCGGTGACCGGATTCACTGCAAACTGAATATTCGATCCGCCCGTTTCGACTCCAATCTCACGAATAATTTTGATCGAAGCATCCCGAAGCCGTTGATATTCTTTATCCGTGAGGGTTTGAGCCGGAGCAACCGTGATCGAGTCTCCGGTATGAATGCCCATCGGATCGAGGTTCTCGATCGAGCAAATAATCACGACGTTATCCGCCAAGTCCCGCATGACTTCGAGTTCATACTCTTTCCAGCCGAGCAGCGATTTCTCAATCAAAATCTGCGATACCGGACTTGCATCCAAACCGGACTGCGCGATTTCTTCAAACTCCTGCTGATTGTAGGCAATGCCGCCGCCCGTTCCACCAAGCGTAAAGGCCGGACGAATAATCAACGGATAAGACCCAATTTGCTGACCGATCGCTTTGGCGTCTTCGAGCGTGTTTGCTAATCCTGACGGGCAGACTCCGACCCCGATTCGCTCCATCGCTTCTTTGAATAGCTTGCGATCTTCTGCCATCTCGATCGCGGGCAGTTTTGCGCCAATCAATTCGACGTTGTATTTATCCAGAACGCCATTTTTCGCCAACGCCACCGCCAAATTGAGCGCCGTCTGTCCGCCCATTGTCGGCAGCAGTGCATCCGGGCGCTCTTTAATAATGATTTGCTCCACCAGTTCCGGTGTGAGTGGCTCAATGTAGGTGCGATCGGCGGTTTCGGGATCAGTCATGATCGTCGCCGGATTCGAGTTAACCAAAACGACCTCGAATCCTTCATCCCGTAGCGCTTTACAGGCTTGAGTCCCGGAGTAATCAAACTCGCTGGCTTGCCCGATCACAATCGGACCAGAACCGATTAATAAAATCTTATGGATGTCTTGGCGACGGGGCATAGTGTCTTTCCGCTTTCTTCTCTAAATCCAACTCATTCTAGTGGGTTTCGTTTGGATTTCTGTTGCCCCTTTATCTAATTCCCAGAATTGATCTGACGACGGATGTTTCTGATTAAACGAAATGCTCCTTCAGCACTAGCGATCGCGCAAATTCAAACACCTGCTTGCGGCGATCGTCCGGTAATTGTTCGACGATCGCTGCCACTTGCTCAGAGATTGAAACATCAGATTTCGTTGCTGATCGCCAAACCACTACAAATTGATCCAATGTTAAGCCTACAAAGCGCTAACGTTTCTCCATTGGAGTTTGGCACAAAGAATTCTATTTCGTAAGCATCTCCGTAGTCTTCTACGATTACCCCTTGTTCTCCAGCCTGGATTCCAACCTCTGGCAGACCAACTAGGAGTTCAATTCCGTCAAATAAGTCAGGTTTCGTCAAGCAGGAACAACCTCCGGTTCTTGCAGCAACAGGAGTAATCGACTCACTAGGATTGTTTCCATAGCGTAAGTCATTCCTTGAGAATCGGCAAAATCAATTAGACAGGCTTGATCCTCAAATGTCATTAGTACGGTTCCAACCTGTCCGCGCCTCAATAGAATCGGTTGGTGCGTTGTTTTATGAATTGCTGGAGTATCTTCAATGAGTGCAATCACGTCATATTCTTGAATGATTGTCATGGAAATCCCCTAGCGATCGACAGGATAGGCGTTCGTCAACCTTGGAAAGTCTTCGTCGTTGCGGATGATCCAACAGCTAAAAATCAAAGACGAACCAACTTCGGTTTCAAGCGAGAGTTTAATGTCATAGTGAATCCCGTATCGGTCTTCTTTGTAAATCATAGCGTCACCAGTCACTGCTGCTTCCAATAACGCAATCTCTAAAATTTCTTTGTTGTCGAGTGTGATTCCAAGCCGACTTCTGAAGAGGATTGCTTTATTTCTGCCTCTAGAGTGTGCAAGATTCAGACAGTATCGCTCAACTTTATCTCCAAGTTGAGCATTCTCACCATTTGGCAACTTCATCAATGCACTCGATCGATTGTTATTCTAGATAAGCCAATCTTAGCCCTTGCCGATCGTTGTCTGAAAATCCCCGCCAACTCGCGTTTCTCGCACTCCGAGCCATCCAAAAAGGAGCCTTTGCGGATGTTGCCGTTGATCAAGCGCTGCATCAAGCTGATGTGAATGTGCTCGATCGCCGTTTGTTCACCGAATTAGTTTACGGAACCATTCGCCGCCAGCGCACTCTCAATGCGCTAATTGATCAGTTTGCCAAAAAGAAAGACCAGCCTCCTGATTTACGTCTGATTCTGCAATTGGGACTGTATCAACTGCGCTATCTTGACCAAATTCCAGCCTCTGCTGCCGTAGATACAAGCGTCGAACTTGCAAAGCAGAATAAGCTAAGCGGATTAACTGGGGTTGTGAATGGATTATTGCGGCAGTATCTCCGATCACAAATGATTCTGCACGCTGATCCACTGCAATTACCCGAAAATGCAATCGCTCGAATCGGAACGCTACACAGCTATCCTGATTGGATTGTGCAAGTGTGGTGTGATCAGTTCGGAATTGAAGACACCGAAAAGCTTTGCGAATGGATGAATCGATCGCCCCAGATTGATTTGCGAATTAACACACTCAGAACGAATATCGATCAAGTTGAAGCCGCAATGCAGGCGCAGGATATCCACGCCGATCGCATTCCGAACGTACCGAATGCACTGCGGTTGCCTGCGGTGGGTGCAATCTATAACCTACCGGGATACACCGAGGGCTGGTGGATTGTGCAAGATAGTAGCGCTCAGTTGGTGAGCTATCTCGTCGATCCTCAACCTGGAGAGATTGTTGCCGATGCTTGCGCGGCTCCCGGTGGTAAAACGCTGCACCTTGCAGAACTCATGCGCGATCGCGGCACGGTTTGGGCGATCGATAAAACGGCATCCCGCCTGAAAAAATTACAGCAGAACCTCGATCGCCTATCGTTCCAGTCAATTCAAACTCTAACCTGTGATAGCCGAAATGTGCCGCAGTTAAAGGGAGTGTGCGATCGGGTTCTAGTCGATGCGCCTTGTTCTGGATTGGGAACGCTCAATCGTCATGCCGATGCTCGTTGGCGACAAACTCCCGAAAGTGCCACACAACTGGCACAACTTCAGCAAGAAATTCTGACCGAAGCGGCAACCTGGGTCAAACCGCGAGGAGTCCTAGTTTATGCAACTTGCACATTAAACCCGATCGAAAACGAAGCCGTGATTAGACAGTTCCTAGCGCACCATCCTCAATGGTCAATCGAAAGCTCTGATTCACTTGCAGAATTTACGACACCGGAAGGCTGGATTAAAGTTCTACCGCACCGCCATAATATGGACGGATTCTTTATGGTCAGACTAAGACATGGATGACGCAAAAACGCTCGTTAAAATTCTGATCGGGGTCGCTTGGCTTGACGGATGCATTCAGCCCGAAGAACGATTGCACATCCAGCGCATCGCCAAAGACAAAGGAGTAGACCAGGATCGCGAAATTCAGCCGATTCTCTACGAACTGCGATCGGTCAAACCTGAAGAATGTTACCAATGGGTGCAAGACTATCTCGGTGAGCATCCCACGGCTGAACGTTGCCATCAACTGCTCGAAGCGATTAGTCAATTAATTTATGCAGACGGAACGATCACCCATGAAGAAGCAAAACTTCTAACTCGACTCCAAATTCTTGAATCCGAACCTGCACCCAGTTTGCACACAAAAATCATTGCTGCAATTTGCAAGCTTTATCAACACGGCATCGCAAAAATTGAAAAGCTCTGAACGATCGTCCAGAGCTTATAAAAATTAGAGACCGGGAGTTTCTTCTTTCTTGACTTCAGGCACAATATCTGGGCGCTCCTTATCTTCCCAACCCACCGGGCGTTTTGAGTTGTACCAGGTGATCGAGCCGAATGTCACTGCTGCAATAAAGCCAACCACATAAACAGCCGTGAATGACACCGGAAACTGCATTCCAGGCTTCGTTGCGACTTCTAATAGAAGGTTCATGTAAATACTCCTGTAATTTTCTACTAGAGATAAGTTATCAGAGCCATCATATCAGGGCATCTTTCAACGGTTCGATTCGCAATGACGAATCAGGTAATTTTCCCTAATTCCCAGGGGGAGGAGCGGGATCAGTCGCAGCGGGGGGCTCCGGAGCGGGAGGTTCTGGAGCCGCAGCAGGTTCTGGAGCCGCAGCAGGTTCTGGGGCTGGCTCCGCTTGACTGGGCGCAGGCTCAGAATACGCTGGCTCAGAGCGACGGGGTTCTGAATAGGCCGGTTCCGGTGCAGGTTCTTCGTAATAGCGCTGTCTGGGTTGCTCTTCTACCGGATCAGGCTCTTGACCGAGTGATCGTGTTCGCGCTGCTCGAATCGGTTGCGGTTTAATCGTGCCTTTGCGGTCTTCGAGATTTGCCGGAATTTCCGCAAATTTCTGCACAGGCATTCCCTGAACGACTTCCTTCATAAACTCGTGCCAGGTATAGGCTGCCGTTCCGCTTGTTCCCCCGGTCGGTGAGCTGTCATCGTTACCCAACCAAACGCCTGTAACAAGCTGCGGGATATAGCCAATAAACCATAAGTCTCGCGCTTCCTCAGAGGTTCCAGTTTTTCCAGCTACGGGACGACCGAGTTGTGCAGCGCGTCCGGTTCCCTCGGTCACGACCTCGCGCATCATCCAGTTGGTGATTGCAGCCGTTTCTGCATCCAAAACTCGTTTGGACTTGAAGTTAGAATCGAACAAAACTTTGCCGTTGCGATCAATCACGCGCCGAATGGCATGAGGCTGAACAAAATTTCCTTGCGCCGCAAACACCCCATAAGCGCTGGTCAGCTCTAGCGGATTGACTTCATAAGCACCCAGCGCTAGCGCTAGCGTTGGTTCCACCTTAGAGGCAATACCTACGCTGCGAACTAAATCAATCGTGGGCTTATATCCCACATCCATCAGCACTTTCACGGCGATCGTATTAATCGATTTCGTCAGCGCCGATTTCATACTCATCCAGCCAGAATACTTGTTACCGTAGTTTTTCGGCTGGTAGCCATCAATCGAGAAGCGTTCATCAAGATAAGACTGATTCGGAGAAAACCCAGCGCCGATCGCGGTCGCATAAACAAACGGCTTAAAGGTCGATCCGGGCTGTCGCTGTGCCTGAGTGACGCGATTGAACTGGCTTTCCTTGTAGAAATCATAGCCGCCAATCATCGCACGAATTTCGCCGTTCCGCGGATCGATCGACACGAGCGCACCTTGTTTGAAGCCTTCTGCGCCGCCATCTTCACGAATAGCGGTTTTCAACGCTTTTTCTGCTGCTTTTTGCCATTTTGCATTCAGCGTCGTTTCAACCGTGACCCCGCCTGCAAACAGCGCCTCTTTCGGCACCAATTTTTCAAGCTGCTGCTGCACATAGTAGGTGAAATACGGTGAAGAACTCTGAATATTTCTCGGCGTACTTGGTTTTACCACCAGTTTTTCAGCCTGTGCTGCTTGTGATTCTGCTTCGGTAATGTAGCCCGCGATGACCATTTTATCGAGCACTACATTGCGCCGCTCTTGTGCTTTTTCTAGGCTGACCAGTGGCGAATACAAGCTCGGAGCGGGGGGTAGTCCGGCGATCGTTGCCATTTCTCCTAGCGTTAACTGCTCGACGGACTTACTGAAATAAATCCAAGCGGCATCTGCAACTCCGTAGGCGTTAGAGCCAAGATAAACAAAATTGAGATATTTCTCTAGAATCTGCTGCTTGTCGATGTCGCGCTCAAGTTTCTGCGCGATCAGAGCTTCCCGCACTTTTCGTCCAATACTGCGATCGTCTTGATCGAGAAACACAATTCGAGAAAGCTGCTGCGTGATCGTGCTGCCGCCTTCAACAACATCACGAGAGGTTAGGTTCCGAAAAACCGCTCGTCCAATGCCCTGAAAATCAAGTCCACCGTGATCGTAAAACCGCCGATCTTCTGAAGCGACAAACGCTTGCACGAGACGTTGGGGAATTTTATCGATCGCTAATTTCTGTCGGGTTGCAGGGCCTAGCTGATGCAGCACCGTACCATCTGATGCCCGAATCGTCAGCGTTCCAGGACGAGCAAACGTTTTAATTTCAGCAGGATTGGGCAGGCTGCTGTCAATCTCGATCGCAGCGACTCGAAGTGCACCAATTCCACCGACCACCACCACGCCGCCAACGATCCATCTCCAAGTTTTCGCTTCTTTCAGCGGTGCGGGGATTTTTTCTCCTAAAGGTTTGAGCCGAGCTGTGACTCCAGTGATCCAATCCCGAACTCCTGCCAAGCGAGAACTTTCCGTCAGCTTGCGCGCACCCCGCCGCGTCCGCTTGCGCTCTGATCGCGCTTTCGGGGTGCGTTTTTTTCCGTCAGTTCCGTCTGTCATAGAGTCTAGCCCTGTTGGGGAATAATCAGGTTGAGTGGGTTTCCCGTTGCGCTTCGAGCTACTCTTTGCCACATTCGTACCTCACACACACTGCTAGTCTTGCGGAAATCAGCCTTCGTTCGATCAATGGCACGCGACTGTATCAATTGGATTTCAGGCAAGCCGGGCATCTCCCAACCCTGTATCAGAAGACGCTTCGAAATTTGTACAAATACTCACGCTTAGTTTACAAGACTTTAGAGATTTTGCAATCGCGCCTCCAAATTTTTCAGCTTGCGAATTGTCATCAGAAGCGCGAATTTGCTTGTCCGGAAGCCAACCTTAAATAGCCGCATGACCTAGCGCCAATGCCGTCACCAGCATTCCAAACACTAGGAAAGGTTGGGCGCTGGCTTGATATTTCACGTCGTTTTCCACAGGATTGCGAAGGAAATACATGTCTTGAAACGTGATCTGGGGAATGATCAGCAAAATCAATAACGTCGCGTACAGATTCTGATGAATTGCCATCAAGTACGCCGCAACTCCGCTCTGAAAAACATCGATCATCAGCACACAAATCCAAGCGGCAGTCGGAACCCCAAACGTCACAGGCAGGGATTTCAGTCCCAAAGCCCGATCGCCCTCAACGCTTTTAAAGTCGTTGACGATCGCAATTCCCAACCCTGCAAAACTATAGAACAGCGTCAACGCGATAATCGTCGGATTTAAATCACCAAACAGCGCATGACCTGTCCACCAAGGAATCGCAATATAGCTTGCACCGAGCGCATAGCAGCCGAGCCAGCCGTTTTGCTTCAGCTTGAGCGGGGGTGCTGAGTAGATGTAGGACAAGAATGATCCGACAACCGCCAATACCGTAATGGTTGGGAACTCATGACCCGCCCAGAGATCGAGCACATACGCCAACCCGACTCCACTCAGCAGGAGCACCCAAATTTGGATGATGACTTGTCCTAATGGAATCGCACCGGATGGAATCGGGCGATATGGTTCGTTAATCGCGTCAATTTCGCGATCATAGTAATCATTCAAGATCTGGGTGTAGCCTGTCAGCAAGGGGCCGGCTAGCAGCATACAGGTCGCTGATTTCAGCACGTCTTCGAGAACCCAGTGGTAGTTGCCCGATGAAGCCGCACCGCAAAGAATTCCCCACATTAGCGGAATCCAGGTAATCGGCTTCATTAGTTGCAGTCGAATCTTCCAGATCGAAGATCCTTTCACGTCAGCTCCCTTCATGCCGAGAAGCTGACGAGTTTTGGCGGAGCGGTTCTCCGGGGAACCGCTCTCTTGAGTGTCCGTAGTCAGGTCAGGAGAATCAGTCATAAGGTTAGAAGGAAATAATGAGGTAGCCGTCTTGGAATTTTGCACCGCTCACAGGCTGTCCCCGTAAAGCTGGTGGTAAATCAATATTTCGTCGCTGGTCGCCGGCTTCGATCGTGATCTCTGTCCCGTACTGCGTGAGTTTGACTTGTTTCTTGTCAAACCCTGGTAAGAATAAGCTTACTTTCCTTTCCGCTACATTCACTGCGATCGGGCGGGGCGCTTCTGAAGCGCGATTAAACTCTGGCAGCGCGTCGATCAAGGGTTGCCAATCATTCACAGGCTGAACTGGAATGGTGGAAACTGGAAGCGGCTGAAACGCTTCGTCTAATGCAGAGGCATCGGTCGAGCGATTGAGTAAAACGCCGCCGACCGTTAATCCAACTTGCTGAGCGCTACCCCAAAGGTATTTTGCGGCTGCGATCGCGCCTTCATCCTCAGTTGTCACCAAATAAGCCGCCATCCGTTTTGGATCGTTGACCGCTTGCTTGCCCTGCTCTAACAAGTCATTCACTTGTCCCGTGGGTTGAGCAAAGTTATCGCCTGCAAAATTTGCATTGGTCAGAATAGCACTGGCAACAGGTTGAATAAACGGCGATAGCGTTCTACCCAAATCTGAATCGACGAAGACCTGCCGGAATCGCCGAATATACCAGCTTGCTACCTCAGCCGTTCCGATCATTCGCAAGGTATTTTGGTCACCTGTGCCGTCATAGACGATCGTATCGTAGCGATTACTTTGATTAAATTCTCGCAGCGCGTTTAACGCCAAGAGTTCATCCAATCCTGGAAAAACTCCCAATTCCTGACCAAACACATTTGTAAAGAACGGAGTCCGCAGGTACTGAGCTTCGAGCTTTTTCACTTCGTCCCAACTGCGCTCTAGGAGTGTAGTCGTCTGAAGCTGAACTGCGCTCAAATTCGGTGCAATTTCTTGTGGATCCGATCCGATCGTGGTTCCTAACGCTAACCCAAACGCTGGACTGGAATCCTGTCCAACCAAAAGAACGCGCTTTCCTTGGCTGGCAAACTTTTTCGCCGCCGCGATAGCGATCGTCGTGCGTCCAGTCCCGCCCTTACCCAAAAACGTCAATATAAAAGCCATATCCAGTATTTTGAACAAACAGAGAGTTGACCTTCAAAAACCGAGAATACATTCCCAGTTTTCGACTCCCAACTCTCTTATGGTATCGACTGCCTGAATGCTTCTTCAGATCAATTAGTCGTATTGCTCTAATTCGTCCTCAAAAAACCAGGTCGAATATTTATCGTCAAACTGAACCAACATTCCAACTCCTTTGCCGTCCACAACTTTGAATTGCCGGACAATTCCAACCGCTCCGAGCCTTTTGATCACTTCTTGAGAGACGCGATCGCGCAACCGACGAACGCGAACTTTTTGACCGATTTCCATTACCACTATTGATGCTTAACCATGTCATGAAGTTTACCAGAATGTTGCAACATATTAAGCTCAGCGCGAAGAAACCAGCGACGGAAGAAGAATCAGGCTTCCACTCAGGATGCCCAGAGATTGTCAAGTGTAAGAACACTATGAATTTGAAGCTCGAACTCGACACGACTGATAAAAGTTCTGAATGCAATTTAGGCTTAGTTAAGGCAATCTACAAAGAGAGCATAAAATCTTCGTCTCGCTCCTCCTGGCTCATTGTCAATTCTGAATCCGCTCTGAACTTGATCAGCTTGATGCATCACCATGTCGGTTAACCTAAAAACCATTCTCAAATCTCCGCTGATGGTTGGGGCTTGTCTCACCGCCACCGTCACTTTAGTTGGCACTATGTACGCACTGACTCATCCGCGATCGATGGTGAAACGCGCCGATTCGAGTCCATCCGGGCAAGCTACAAGTTGTAAAACGGTGGTTTTCGACGATAAACCGCCGCTGAATGTTCGAGCAGCTCCCGCCGTTCAACCCGGAAATATTGTGGCATCGCTTAATAATGGCGAGACTCTGACCGTGGTTGGAGAGCAGGACGGTTGGCTTAAAATAAGCGCTCCTACGACTGGCTGGGTTTACCAGAATTTGACTCGTCAGAGGTGTGAGGGCGATCCACCAGCTGCAAGGCTATCTAGCAGGCGTGTGGTTGATCCGGCTTTAGAGGTGTTGCCGGATGAATCAGGAACCCGGCTTTACCGCGAGGCGATGTCTCAGTTTCAAGCAGGAAATTTGCCGGGTGCGATCAAACTTGCTCAAATGATCTCGGCAGACAGCGCGGCTTATCCTCATGCTCAAACTGCTTTGAAGATGATGCCGCAAATTTGGGATCAAGCTAAAGTTCAATACCAAAAGGCGGTCAATGCTGAGAAGCAGAGCCGCTGGAATGATGTGCTTAAAATTGCGATCAAGTATCCGGATATTCGGTACTGGCGCGAAAAGTTAACGCCGATCGTGAAAAAGGCGATTCGGATGCAATATTTTGCTGAGAGTCAAACAGATCAGTAGCCAACTTGGAGCGAATAGGGTTCACAATGTCAGTCGTTCATGAAGCGGCTGGCATTGCTACTTTAACGTGACGTGAGTTCGACGGGAGAGGTAGCGCGAAAAGAAAGCCGAAACTACGTTTGAAAGAGCTGTAACGTTCTTGCGAGTCTCAGCTATGGAACCAATCATAGCGCGACTGAAT
>NZ_JAMPLL010000032.1:0-38813 GCF_039962495.1 Leptolyngbya sp. AS-A5
TGGTCTCCCTGTAGAATCGGAACGACCAAGCTGGCTCGCACATCGTAGATTACCAGAATGTCGATATGACACTGAGTTAACCCTGCGGTGTAAATGTCTTCGCAAACTTGCGTTCGTCCCTGTTTATAGGCTTGGGCATAGTTTTGTGCAAAGCACGTATCCTGAATCCTACTGTGAAGCGCGGGTCTCCATCCGTCCGCGACCGATTCGACCACGACAGTGCCACTCCAGTCGGGGTGAAACTGGTAGATAATCACCCGATCTGTTTTGAGGAAGTACCAGACTTCTTCGACGCTTCTTTGCAGGATATCGGTTAGGTTGAGGGACTCCCGGATGTGGAGTGCCATTGCAGCGAGAATTTGGCTGCACTGCAATTGTTCCAGCAAGCCGGTCGGATTTTCGAGTAGCTGAAGATCAAGATCGGGACGCGGGTCTTGGTCAGCTTTGCTTTTTGACACCTCAAACTGCTCGATCGATCGCTGTAGCTGATTCACGGCGCTGTGCATCTCGTTGAGGTCCAGGGTCTCAAGAAAACTCGTCGGCGAGACAACGCCTAACAGGTTTCCTTCAGTGGCACATACCCCAAATCGCTGCACTTTGGCTTGCTGCATTTCCCAGTAAGCTACTAATACTGACTCTGAAGCGGGGAAGCACAGGAATGGAGCACTCATTACTGTTTGGGCTGGGATCTGTGATAACTCTAGCCCCAAAGTCCAGAGCTGGAGCACATGCCGCCTGAGTAGTAATCCGGCTTGGGCACCAGGCTGCGTCTCCTCGCCCGCTGTGAGGACGACACATTCCACGTCATGCTCAACCATCAGTTGAGCCAACTTAAGCACAGACGTAGTGGCTGGAGCTTGTATCACCAGCGGAGAAATAATCTCGGATAATGGCTTTGACTTTAGGAATTCATCGAGCGGTAAGATCGCACGAAGACTCGCTGGGGTGATGAGTCCGAGCCATTGCCCCTGATCATCCACGACGGGGAGGTGATGGATTCGATGCTGACGCAATTGAGCAAGCGCCGTAAAAACCGTTTGATCCTTAGATGCAGTGCAGCGAATGACCGGTCGCCGTGCGACATCAGTCATAGTCGTTGCGGTTAAGTCTTGCCCTGACACAATTGCTCCGATCGCATCTCGCTCGGCAAATACGCCCAGCAGTTGCGTTCCTTCGACGACCAGAAGCCCACTTGCACGAGCTTCGCTCATCAAAGTGGTGTTGAGCGAGAGCTCCAATCCTGGAAGCACGCAACTGCTCTGCGCTTTGCTCATCATCGCGATCGCCTCGCTCAGGGAGGTGTCTGAAGACACGGTCAAGGCACGGCGATCAAGGGCAGCGTCTAAAGTGAGGAAAGGAATAGATGGGTTTTGCGGATGCATACAGTGATGAATGTTGAGCGGCAGGACTTGAACCAGAGACACTTCTCTGAGTCGAGTAGAGCGGACAGCACTCAACGCAGGAGGATTGCAGTAACCTCTATATAAGCGATAACGACCGCGTTGCAAATATTTCGCTTGTTAGAGCTTTATATGATTTGCCAGCCTAAACCAGGTAAGCTTGGTTATTTCAATCCTTTCGATAAATAATACATTTCGTTAAGCATCTACAAATGGCTAGAATTCCTCGATGATATAGAGAGATGTGAAGGTGCTAAGTATCAACCTTCGCCATCGCTTTTAACCTTTCATCAGGTCGTGTTCTAGACATGTTGATCCTCTACTCAGCAAACATTGCTGGAGTTGGTTTCCGTAATTCAGATCCACATGTCTAGCGCACTACCGCTTGCAGCTTCCTGCTTTTGAGGCGAAGAGGACTGGGTCATAATATCCATGTTAAGCACTATCACATTTTCTTGTGTTTCTTTGCTTAATCGCTATGGTCAATAAGTATGAGATTAAACGTCAGTAACTGTTCTGCCTGAGAACAAGCAAGGAGTAGCCCTCTCAGCGTTCGGTTGCATAGAAAATACTATTGGTGCCAGCAACCTGGGTTGCAGGACAAACAGAGGTCCATGCGATGAAAGCACGAAAACCGGCTCAAGAAGCTGCGAGACTGGAAGCACTGAGACAATACCGCATCTTAGATACCCCTGCAGAGCAGTCCTATGACGACTTCACCTTACTCGCCTCGTTCATCTGCGCTGTTCCGATCGCCTTGATTAGCCTCGTCGATGCAGAGCGGCAGTGGTTCAAGTCGAAGGTGGGTTTAGAGGTGGATGAAACCGCTCGGGATCTCGCGTTTTGTGGACATACTATCTTGAGTCCCGAAACCTTAGTGGTGAACGATGCCCTGCTGGACGAACGGTTTATGAATAATCCTCTCGTCACCGATGATCCAAGGATTCGGTTTTATGCCGGTGCACCGCTGATTACTCCCGAAGGACATGCGCTTGGTTCGCTTTGTGTCATTGATCGACGACCTCGAGCGTTATCCACGCCCCAGAAGCTGGCTCTGGAAGCACTGGCGCGGCAGGTAATTGTCCAGCTCGAGTTGCGGCGAATGTCGGCGAGTTTAACTGAAGCCCTTAACAAGATCGATCTGATGGAAGGATTAATTCCCATTTGCTCCTACTGCAAAAGCATTCGAGATGACCAAGGCTATTGGTCCAGCGTTGAAAAGTTCATCCAGCAGCATTCAGACGTGCAGTTTACCCACGGGATTTGCGACGCCTGTCTGCAACAGCAATTCCCCGAGGTCGCAAAAAAGCTCTTGCTCGAAGACCCTCAATAAATTGAGGAACCGGGCATTTGAGTTCAGTCAAACGTGTTGAAGCAGATTATTTTCATAGTCTTTGTGCGAAAGTGAGCAAGCATCGAATGGAAAGGCTGCGATTACAGCAGAAGTTCCAACCCATGAGACAGCCTGAAAAGGCTGGTGAGTCAAGGGAAACCGAAATTTGCTGCTACCTTAAACGCCAGTGGTCAGTCTCACGAAAATTGGGCATTACAGCGTACTACAAACTGGCGATTTAGTCCGATTCTAGTCCAACCCGGTTTTGAGACGACTAATCTTAGAGTGAGACATCTGCTTGAGACTGCGAGCTTCATTCTGTTTGCATTGCTATGAGGAAATAACCCCGTATAATCGATCGTACTTATGTACTATTTGATTATGACTCAACCTCATGCTGCCGCCGCTGCTAGCTATTCACTAGATCGAGACGAACTTCTCCGGATTCGGGGTCTCAAGCTGGTGACGAGCGATCGTGATTATGTCTTTTTTGCCTTGCAGATTGATTACCCCGGAAAGCTAACTCCTGCGATTGATGTGGTTGCTTTTTGCGATCGTTGGGAGTTGAATGAGGGGGATTTGTACAAAGCGTTAGGCGATTTGCGGAAGAAGGGCATTGTTGTGTCGATTTCGAGCCGACTGAATCTTCAACTCTCCTAAAGGGAACTAAAACGCTCTGCATCTCGACTTTCTGCCGATTGCGGCAACTGATCAAAACGAGCAGCTGATCTTGACGCAACAACTGATAAGCCCTAGGCAATTGCCTAGGGCTTCTTCTAATAAATGCCAGCGTGAATAGAGGAGCTAGCGGTTTTGAATATGCTTCTATCATGACCGAAGCAGGTTCTCTAGGGCTAGGGTTAACCTACCCAATTTGTTCCTATTTTCACCTAGGTAGCGCGTAGCAGCTGCATGAGTTCTAAGCCCGGAACTACTACGGTGTGCGGCAGTTAATCAAGATTTAAAGAAGTGAATTAGCACCAACGGCAAGCCTTACGATTGTGTGCATGACTTAGCTAAGCGGGCATGTTTGTCAACTCTCGTATGGATTGTTAGATTTTAAATCAGAAATAGTACTTATAGTTATTCATGGTTTAGGTAGAATTGTCTTTAATTTGATTTCGAGTTTCGTCAAGAAGGACGGTAAAGACTCGTGTAAGCGTCCCTGGAAGATTAGCTGCTGTTCGCCCTTTTGAGCTCAAGCCAAAATTGACTGCCTTTTCCAGGTTGCGACTCCACGCCGACCCTTCCCTCCATTCGTTCCACGCCTCTACGCACGATCGCGAGCCCCATCCCGGTACCTGGATAAGTTTCCGCACTGTGCAGTCGCTCAAAGATGCCAAAAATCTGTTCTTGAGCTTCTGGCTTAATTCCAATACCGTTATCCGCAATCCATACTCTCACCCAGTCTTCTTTTTCTTCACTCCAAATGTGCAGATTAGGTTGGACGTTGGGTGCAACAAACTTAATTGCGTTGGCGAGCAGGTTTGTGATGACCTGAGTTAATAGTGTGGAATGAGCGATCACTTCAGGCAGTGGGAAATCAACCTTGACCTGAGCTTGGCTGGTTTGCAACTCTAATTGCATCTGCAGCAGAATTTGACGGATTAATTGATCCAAGTTGACAGGTCGTAACGCGACTTCGGATTGGCTTAGCCGGCTATAATTCAGCAAATCCTGAGTGAGCGCATCTAGGCGCTGGGCTGAGTCCCAGATTAATTGGGTATAGGTTTGTCCTTCTTCATTCAAGTCTTGACTGTAATCTTCCAGAAGTGCTTGCGCGAGTCCCTTCATCGTCGTTAAGGGGGATCGCAAATCATGGGAAATCGTGCTAGTAAAAGCCTGCAGCTCTTGATTCGCATCTGTTAACTCAGCGGTTCGTCGGATGACACGCTGCTCTAAGGTGACATTAAGTTGCTGAATTTCCTCTTCAGCTCGTTTCCGTTGGCTAATATCTTCAATCACCGAGATAAAGTACTTTGGCACTCCGTGATCCGTTCGGACCAGCGAAACCGTTAAATTAACCCAAATCAAGGAGCCGTCTTTACGAATGTAGCGTTTCTCGATTGAGTAGGTCTGGATTTTATTCGCCAGCATTTGCTGGACGTAATTCAAGTCAGTATTGAGGTCATCGGGGTAAGTCAGGTCTTGAAACGTCTTTTGAAGCAGCTCATCGCGCCTATAGCCTACGATCTTGCAAAGCTTATCATTCACCTGTAACCATCTGCCAGCTGGAGAGACATGAGCAATGCCGACAGCAGCTTGATTAAAGGTACTGTAAAACTGCTCGTTACGTTCGTTCAAGGCTATATTGATCTGCTGCCGTTCCTGAATTTTTGCCCGCAATTCAGTATTTGTGTCCAAGAGTTTCTGAGTTTGCGACTCCACCTGCTCGTCTAATTCCTGATTAAAGGTACGTAGCCTTGTCTCGAGCTGTTTCAGAGTAGTAATGTAATGGCTGGTTCGCCGGAGTCCCGTTCCGACTAGCCCAATTGAAGAGACACTGAGCAGCACAATGCTTGCGGTAGCCGCAGTTGCGTCCTGATTTGCCTGCTGTATGCGCTGATGAAGTAGAGCAATTTCCTCCTGCTGAATTGAGTGAGTCACAGCACGGATTTGGTCCATTAGGGCTTGCCCCTGATCTGTCTGGACAACTGCCAATGCAGCTGTTAATCCCTGAGCTCGATTCAAGTCAACGGTCTGCTTTAGCTCAAGGAATTTTGCACTAATTAAGGGCTGCAGCTGCTGTATTCGAGCTTGCTGACGAGGGTTATCACGAGTGAGACTTTGTAGGTCTTGCAGCTCGCGAGAGGCTTGGCGAACTGAATCGTAATAGGGTTGCAAGTAGCGAGTTTTTTGAGTGAGCAAGAACCCTCTTTGTCCTGTTTCGGCATCTTTTACTTCCGAAAGGACAGACTCTGCTTTAGCCAAAACTTCATTCGTGTGACTTACCCACTGGCTGCTATCTCTGGACTTAAATGAGGCGAGGCAAGAGGCGAGGCTCCCTGCAGCTAAAAGGATAAAGGCTGCCCCAAACGTCGCTATATTTTGAGTTCGATTTGGCATTAATTATCCGTGTCTCGCCTCAAATACTCAAGCCCATTATCGTTACACTTTCGTCTCTAGCAGCACATCTATCTTGGGGCATTATTCGCTTTGAAGGCTGATTGTGGCAAACTGTTTGGACGTCAGTATCTAAAAAGTAATGCATGAAACGCTGCTAAGGCTTCTGCTTGGATAGGGCTTTCTATTCATACTCCTTCCTAGCGGAGCGAAAAGTGCATCATACTGTCTCTAGAGCAGACATTCTTAGCTCTAGAGACAGTATGATGAAGGGTATATTTTCCGTCATATAAAAGTGTTTGCACTCGAGAGCTAGCATAGCTGTATGGATATGCGTTTTTTGTCGCAGCAACATGTGAGGTTCAATTGGCTGGAATTCGAGCAGTGTTGAGAGTGAAGCATTTCCTGGACTCCGGATATAGTCTCGCTATATTCGCAAGTTTGCTTGCTCTATGCCTGCGATTTCTTTTGAACCCCGTTCTGGGCGAAGGTGCTCCTCTTTTAATTTTCATTTTACCGGTCATTATTAGTGCTTGGTGGCATGGGCTAGAGGCAGGATTAACGGCAACAGTCTTGGGTGCTTTGCTGGGAACTTACTTCTTTTTCCCCCCTTATTGGAGTCTGCAAATACAAAATATCAATGCCGCTGCAAATATTACTCTCTTTATTCTTGAAGGTATTCTCATCAGCTATTTCAGTAAAGTAGCCCGTCAGTATCGACGACACCTTGAAGGGTCGCTGTCTGAGCTTAGTGACCAGAAAGAACAGTATCGCTTACTGATTGAGGGCGCAAAGGATTACGCCATTTATGGGTTAGATCCGACTGGGCATATCACGAGTTGGAATAGTGGTGCCGAACTCATTAAGGGATATAGCGCTGCCGAAATTTTAAGACGGCATGTCTCTGTTTTCTACACCGAAGCCGACGTTATTCAGGGGAGACCTGAGGCTGATTTACAGACTGCAAAAAGCACGGGACACTTTGCAGGAGAAGGGTGGCGAAAACGCAAAGACGGCTCGTTATTCTGGTCTAACGTTGAGATTTACGCTTTACACGATCTCCAAGGCAGCCTGTGCGGTTTTTCTAAGATTGTTCGTGATGTTACTGAGCAAAAACGGAGTGAACAAGCACTTCGAGAGAGTTACAGTTTGCTCGAGCGTGTGATTGAAGGAACACGAGACGCAGTTTTCATCAAAGACTTGCAAGGACGCTATCAACTGATCAACTCAACCGCTGCCCGAATCTTTAATAAATCGCGAGAAGAGGTTTTGGGTAAAAATGACCAAGAATTATTACCCTTAGAAAGTGTAGCGGGACTCCAGCAGATCGATCTTGCTGTGATGGAGACGGGAATTTCCCAAACATTGGAAGAGACCTTACCAGGGACAACTGAGCAAACTTTCTTAACCACAAAAGATCCCTTACGCGACGATAAGGGCAAGATTGTTGGTGTAATTGGAATCGCTCGTGATATCACGGAGCGCAAGCAAGCTGAGGTAAGGCAACAGTGCTTATTCAAGGAGCTGTCAGATATTAAGTTTGCTTTAGATCAAGCAGCCATTTTGGCCACAACGGATGGCAAGGGAATCATTACTGCGGTGAATGACAAGTTCTGTCAAATCTCGAAGTTCAGCCGCAAGGAACTGATTGGACAAACCCATCGCATTATCAATTCCGGCTACCATTCTCAAGCGTTTTTCCAGGATCTTTGGTCAACGATTGCTCAGGGTCGGGTTTGGCATGGGGAAATTAAGAATCATGCCAAGGACGGTAATTTCTATTGGGTTGATACAACCATTGTTCCTTTTCTAGATGATTCAGGTAAGCCGTTCCAATACCTAGCCGTGCGATTTGATATTACTACCCGTAAGCAATCTGAGGAACAGTTACATCGAGTAGTGCAACGCTTGGAATTCTTACATCAGCTTGATCTCGAAATTTTAGAGGCTCAGACTTCTGAGGCGATTGCTGCTGCTGCACTCTCCCGCTTGGCTCAATTGATTCCTTATGATGAGGCAGCAGTTGTTCTCTACAATGTCGAAGCCAGTGAGGGGGTTATTTTAGCGGGAGAGTTATTTGGACATGAGCCTGGAAGCGTACTAACGCTTGCAGGCTCATGTCCCGGTACAGAAGAATTAAATGATCCACCACTGCCTTTCCTCATTGCAGATCTTTTTCCCAAGGATCGCCCTATTGCCCTTGATCCTTCTACAATGAGTGCCCCTGTTAGCAGCATATTCGCCCCACTACAAACTAAAGCAGCCCTCATTGGCACCTTGATTCTGGTTGCCGAACCCTCTGTGATATTTAGCCAAGAACATCGAGCAATTGCACAGGAAATTGCCGATTCGTTGGTGATTTCCATTCAGCAGTCCCAATTACGAGAACAACTCAAGCGATATGCGGGTGAATTGGAAAAACGGGTGACAGAGCGAACGCTTGCCTTACAAGAGGCAAATGATGGGTTAGAAGCATTTAGCTACTCGGTTTCCCACGACTTGCGGGCCCCGCTGCGCTCAATGCAGGGGTTATCCATAGCTCTCTTAGAGGATTATGGTTATCAGCTTGATGCTACTGCACATCTGTATGTTCAAGAAATTGCCACGTCTGCTAAACAAGCTGATGAGCTAATCATTAACCTCTTAGAATATGCGCGACTCACGAGAGCCGATGTCAGCGTTCAACCTGTGAGTTTCGCTCAGTTGGTCACTGAGGTACTCACGCAAATCAAGGGGGAACGGCAAGCCTCTCAGGCGGAAATTAGCGTTGAAAACCCGCTACCAAGTGTTATGGGGAATCATTCGACGCTGAAGCAAGTCATTCTGAACTTGCTGCTCAATGCAATGAAGTTTGTGCCCGCCAATGATCCACCTCACATTCAGATTTGGGCAGAACATCGCTCGGGTTGGGTACGTTTGTGGATTGAAGATAATGGAATTGGTATTGCACCGGAGCATCAAGAGCGAATTTTTCAACCGTTTGAGCGCTTACACGCCATGGAAACCTATTCGGGAACGGGGGTAGGGTTAGCGATTGTTCGGAAAGGAATTGAACGAATGGGCGGTAAGGTTGGGGTCGAATCAGCATTAGGACAGGGAAGCCGCTTTTGGGTGGAGTTGCGCGAGGTGGCTCAGGAATGACTCAACCAACGATTCTATTTGCCGAAGACAATCAGGGCGACGTTTTGCTTGCAAAACGGGCATTCCGCCAACTGAACAAGCTTGATGGACCTTACGAATTAAGGATTGTGGCAAATGGGGAAGAAGCGATTGACTACTTGTCTGGGCAAGGGAAGTATGTTGATCGGCATCGCTATCCCATGCCTGCTTTATTGCTGCTCGATCTCAAGATGCCGCGTCGTTCCGGGTTTGAAGTCATGGAATGGATACAACAACAGATTGGGCTTGACATCCCGACTGTGATTTTAACCACTTCGACTGATCCCAAGGATGAGAACCGAGCCTATCAATTAGGAGCTAAATTGTATCTCCTCAAACCCATCACGCTCGACATACTCAATAATCTCCTCACGCAAATTCCATTGCCTTCATGAGATAGAAAGCCGAGGCTGTGCGGTTTGAACTAGACTATATAAGTTATAACCATACCCTGGGCAGATGCATATCTTAATTCTCGATGATAGTGTCAGCGACCGTCTTTTGGTCGAGCGGCAGCTTCGACAAGCGTTTGCTGATTTGAAGGTGACCTCGATCGGAGAAGAAGCAAGGTTTGCGCAAGTTCTGGAAGCTGGAGAGTTTGATTTCGTCATCACCGACTACCATTTGCAATGGAGCAATGGGTTAGAGGTTTTACAACAGGTTAAACGCCGCTACCCAGACTGCCCAGTTGTGATGTTCACAAACACAGGAACTCAAGAAATTGCAGTAGAAGGGATGAAACAGGGGTTAGATGACTATCTGATTAAATCCCCAAAGCACTTTATTCGTCTGGTGCCGACTGTTCAACTAGTTCTGCAACGAATAGAAGACCGCAAACAGCGTGCGCTCGCAGAATTGCGGCTGCAGTCGCTACTCAATCAACTCGAAATTGGTGTGTTTCGGATTCGTTCCGGAGGAGAAGTGATTGAGGCTAATCTTGCTCTGCTTCAATTACTGGGAGTTGGGTCCCTTGCAGAAGTTGATATGCGCCTGGGCACCCTTCTATTTTCTAATGGGCAAGAGCTTCAACTGCATCAACGGGTTGACCGTCAGACTCAGATTCGCAATGCTTTAGGAGAAGATCTCTGGCTTCGGGTCAGTGAAACCTTAAACTCAGTGAATGGACAGCTTGTCATTGACGGTGTGGTCGAAGACATTACGCGTCTGAAACAAGCGGAAGCAGGGCTTAGACGCTATACTCGGCGATTAGAGATTTTGCAGGAGCTGAATAAGTCTATCCTGCAATCTGAGCCAACTCCTCAAATTGCTCAGACTGCGCTTGATGCAGAATTGGAACTTCTGCCGGTTCAATTGCTCGATATTAGCCTGATTGACTTGGAGCGCAATCAGACAGTGGTTCTTGCGATTCAATCCAGTAAGGAGAATATTCGTTATGGGTTGGAGTGCGGGGAGATTATTTCAGCCGCCGATTGGGGAGAGATTGAAAAGCTCAAACAAAATCAAGAGATCGTCATCTCAGATTTGGCGTCTGTCCTTAGAACCCCAGTTCTACAGCGCTTATTTGAGCAGGGAATTCGCACTTGGGTGAGCGTACCAATTTATACTGAAGAACGTCTCATTGGAGCATTCAGTGCGGGCTCTACTGAACCTAACGCTCTTACTCTTGAGGAGATCGCAATACTGAAAGAATTGGCAACTCAACTTACGATCTCGGTGGACCAATCGCGACTGCGTGAAGAACTCCGCCGTTACGCAGAAGAGCTTGAGAAACTTGTCCGAGATCGAACGCAGCAACTTGAGGAGGCCAATCAAGATTTAGACACCTATGCTCATTCCATCTCACAGAACTTTCAAGCTCGGTTGCGGGGAGTTCGAGCCTATGCTGAAGCGCTACAGCAAGATCATGGTGAAGCACTCGATGCAACCCCGCGCCAGTGGTTGCGGTACATTTTGCAGGAAACAAAGCAAATTGAAGCAATTGTACAAGGGTTGCTAGTCTACAATCGCTTGAATCGGTCCCGCCTTACCCTCCACCCCCTCAATCTCAATTCAGTCGTGAGCGATACGCTGGATCAAGTGGAATGGGAAGTCCAGCAGACTGAAGCAAAAGTCATGGTAAACTCTCCACTGCTTCCTGTGATTGGGCACTATTCCACCCTGATTCAGGTCATGGCTTCCTTACTCACCAATGCGATGAGGTTTGTCGCACCAGACGCTCGACCAACGGTCCGAGTTTGGGCAGAACAACGCAAGCAGTACGTTCGCCTATGGGTCGAAGATCAAGGGATTGGGATTGCTCCCGAGAACCAGGACCGAATTTTTGAGATTTTTGAGCGGCTGCATGCTGAAGAAACTTATCCAGGTACTGGGATTGGGCTCGCGGTTGTGCGTCGTGCTGTTCAATGCATGGGTGGACAAGTTGGCGTAGAGTCTCGTTTAGGTCACGGAAGCCAATTTTGGATCGAACTGCCTGCGGCTAATAATCTATCTTAATTATGAGTAACTCAAAGGTTCTTTGGCATCTGTGATTACCTAAATCACGTCAAAGGAGGGACAAACAATAGGTTATGGACAAGGGTGATAGATGCTTCATATTCTATTTGTGGATGATAATCGAGGAGATCGCCTGCTTGCAATTCGTGAGTTAAGAAAAAACTTTCCAGATTTGCAGGCGATAGAAATAGGTACAGCTGATGGACTTGCTTCAGCTTTAGAGACTGGTGAGTTTGATGCAGTTGTCACCGATTATCAACTGCTTTGGAGTGATGGACTGTCAGTTCTACAAGCAATTAAGTCTCGCTACCCAAATTGTCCAGTCATCATGTTTACAAATAGCGGCTCTGAAGAAATTGCAGTAAAGGGCATGAAGCAGGGCTTAAGCGACTATGTGCTGAAGGGACAACCCTTATACCGGTTAACGGTTGCTGTGCAAGAAAGCCTTGAGAAGCAACGAATGCGCCGTGAATATGACAAGACTGTAGAGCAATTGAAGCTCTCTGAGGAGCGGTTTCGCCAGCAAGCTAAAGAGCTTGCTGAAGCAAATCAACTGAGAGATGAGTTTCTTGCGGTCATTTCCCATGAGTTGCGCACCCCCCTCAATCCAATTCTGGGTTGGGTACAGGTGTTACGCAAGGGAACCCTGAGTGCAACACAGGTAGACCATGCGCTGGAAACCATCGAACGCAATGCTAAGCTCCAAACTCAGCTCATTGAGGATCTCCTGGATATCTCCCGGATTCTTCGCGGCAAACTGAGTCTTAAAAAAGCCCCTGTTGATCTAGGACACATCATTGGAGCCTCGCTTGAGACGGTTCGTCTTGCAATAGAAGCCAAACACATTCAGGTTGAGACCCATTTGGCTCCGAGAGGACAGATGGTTTTTGGAGATGCAGGTCGCCTGCAACAAGTCATTTGGAATCTCCTCTCGAATGCCGTGAAATTTACGCCTGAAAGCGGCAAGATTGAAATTGATCTCAATTACGTTAATCTCAAAGCTCAGATTACTGTTAAGGATACGGGTATTGGAATTAGCTCGGAATTTCTCCCCTACGTATTTGAATACTTCCGTCAGGCGGATAGCTCTATCACCCGCAACTTTGGGGGATTAGGATTAGGATTAGCGATCGCGCGTCAGATTACGGAACTGCACGGGGGTACCATTCGAGCAGAAAGCCTAGGTGAAGGCGAAGGTACAACCTTCACCGTGACTCTACCACTCATGACAACGGTCTCTGAGACAGCTGAGCAAATCACACCAGCCGACAATACTTCTGGGCTACAGGCGGTAAAAGTGCTCGTGGTCGATGATGAGCCGGATAATCTTGATCTCATTGCCTTTGTTTTGGCAGATGCGGGTGCAACAGTGACTGCCGTTGCTTCAGCGGGTGAAGCATTAGCCGTGCTGCCACAATTTAGGCCAGATGTTTTAGTCAGCGATATTGGGATGCCCGAAATGAATGGCTATGAACTGGCTCGACAGGCTCAAGCATCTTTACCGCCAGGAGAATCACTTCCAGCAATCGCCCTCACGGCTTATGCTGGGGAAGCAGACCAAGAACGAGCTTTAGCTGCAGGCTTTCGAGTCCATTTATCGAAGCCAGTCGAGCCGGTAGATCTGATTCGGTCCATTGTTGAGCTGGTTCGTTCAAAGCCATCGCCTTAAACGCAAAGGTCAAAGCAGAAGTGCTTCATATGCGATGAACTAGATTGGCAACCACTGTGATAAATTCTGCGGGCTCAACCGGTTTCGGTACATGGGAATTGAAGCCTGAAGAGAGTGCCTTGATCCGATCTGCTGTTCTCGCATAAGCAGTCAGCGCAATGGCAGGAATGGTACCGCCCTGTGCTGGACTTAAGGCTCGTACCTGTTGAATGAGCGTGTAGCCGTCTTCTTCAGGCATCCCGATATCACTGACTAACAGACCAGGACGCTGAGTGGGTGGACTTTGTGTGATCACGGCTAATGCTTCTGCTGCTGATGCTACGGTGAGGACCGTTGCGCCACAGTGCTGAAGAAGCACTGCCAGTAGCTCCCGTGCATCGGCTTCATCATCCACGATTAATACGGTTAAGCCGTCTAATCTGGCCGCACTTATGGGGGGAGCTTGGTCACTGACGCTGGGATGGACCCGCGCTTCGTCAAGTGGGGCAGAACGGAAAATGGCAATGGGTAGAACGACTGTAAAGGCAGCTCCTTGTCCTTCCCCAGCACTCTCTGCCCGC
The DNA here is from genome assembly GCF_039962495.1 of Leptolyngbya sp. AS-A5. Lineage (NCBI taxonomy): Bacteria > Bacillati > Cyanobacteriota > Cyanophyceae > Leptolyngbyales > Leptolyngbyaceae > Leptolyngbya > Leptolyngbya sp. AS-A5. The sequence continues at coordinate 13,639 of NZ_JAMPLL010000032.1, forward strand.
ACGCTTCCCCCATGCAGTTCCACTAGTTGCCGAACAATCGCGAGTCCTAGGCCTAGCCCCCCATGATGTCTAGTCGTTGAGCCGTCGGCCTGCTGCAAGCGTTCAAACACATACGGCAAAAAGTCAGGACGAATCCCTTGTCCTGTGTCACTCACCATCACTTCAACATGAGAATTGATGCGTTCTAACCGGATTTGAACCCGCCCATTCTTCGGCGTGAATTTGATCGCATTCGACAGCAAATTCCAAAACACCTGTTGTAGGCGATCCGGGTCGCCAGAGACTGGACCGGCACTCGGATCCAACACACTTTGGATGCGGATATTTTTGGCATCTGCGGCTGGACGAACAGATTCAATGGCGGCTTCAATCACCGAGACCATTACAACAGGCCGGACATTCAACCGCAGCTTGCCTGTAATGATGCGAGACACATCCAGTAAGTCTTCAATCAGTTGATTCTGTGCCCGAGCATTGCGCTGGATTGTCTCTAGAGCGCGGTTTACAGTTGCTGCATCCTGTGTTTTGGTAAGCAGCATGGTTGACCAACCCAGGATGGCGTTGAGCGGCGTTTTCAGCTCGTGAGAGAGCGTGGTTAAAAACTCATCCTTGAGACGATTGGCTTTGACTAGCTCCTCAGCTTGTTGCCGTAGTAGGGCTTCGACCTGTTTACTCTCGGTCAAATCCAAGACGAAGCAGACCCAGGACGTTTGGTCCTCTTCGAGCAGGGCAGCGCCAATGAGAATCGGTACCCGGCTGCCATCTTTGCGAATATATTCCTTCTCAAATGGAGTACAGCGTCCAGTCATTGAAAGTTCCCGAATGCCCTGTTGATCCCGCTCCTGATACTCGGGCGGTGTCATCTCAAACCAACGCATCACTCCGTTATTTAGATCGTCACGGCCATAGCCAACTATCTCAAGAAACGCATCATTCGCTTCGGTAATATTGCCATCCGCTTCAGCTAGGATAACCCCAATTATATTAGATTCTACCAATCGACTAAAGCGAGCTTCGCTTCTCCTTAAGGCCATCTGCTCAGCTCTGAGGTCCTCTGCTAAAGCTTCCGCTTGGCGTCGCGCTACGACCTGGTCAGTCACCTCAAAGGCAAAAGTAATGATACCTTCTACCTGCCCATGAATATCATAGGTGGGCTGATAGATGAAGTTAAAGAATCCTTCCTCGATTGTGCCATTCCCTTGACGATCAAACTGAGCGGAAACCTCTGCTCCAACGAAAGGAGTTCCAGTCTGAAAAACGTTATCGAGCAACTCAAAGATACCTTGGCCCTCCAAATCAGGAAAAACTTCGCGCGAAGTTTTTCCAATCAACTCACGATTGCCGACCACTTGGCGATACCGTGGATTGGCAAACTCAAACATGTGGTCAGGACCGCGTTGAATACAGATCAAAGCGGGAGCTTGTAGCAGGAGGGAGTAAAGACGATTGCGCTGAACTTCAGCTTCTGCCTGAGCGGCTTGTGCCCCTGCAAGCAACTGATTGCGCTCTGCTTCTGCTTGCTTCCGGGTGCTGACATCCAAAACCCAAGATAAAACTGAGACTAAGTTTCCAGCTTCATCCAGGAGAGCAGAGTTATACCATTCGCAATCGAGTACGCCACCAGTTTTTGTATAATTTCGGTTAAAGCTCACCACTTGTTGCTTAGTGCCTTCCCACAACTGAGCAACAACTGTGCTAGCTGCTGCTACATCTTCAACAAACACAAACTTCCATTCGTCGGGTTGTTTGCCAGTAACCTCGTCAGCTGTCCAGCCAAAGATTTGTTGTGCTTGTCGAGACCACCGAGATACTCGGAAGTTGGCATCCCATTCAATCAGTGCAACCGGAGAGTTATCAATATGAAAGTTAAGCCGTTGCAGTGTATCTTGTAAAATTTGCTCTCTTTGCTTGCGCTCTCGAATATCCCGCACAATGACTTGAGCTGCCGGTTGCCCAGCATAAATTAGCGGTGAGGCAACGACTTCTACATCAATGGGTGTCCCATCTAGCTGAAGAAATTGCTCCTCGACCAGTGCAACTGGCTGCTGTAATTCTAGAAGCTGATGGATTCGCTCTTGAACAGCAGTTCGGTAGGCTGGAGCAATTATCTCTAAAACCGACCGGCTCAGTAACTGAGCTGTCTCAGTTGCGCCCAGTAGCTTGACTCCAGCCCGATTAATAAACACAATCTTTCCCTGCTGTTGAATAAAAATGGTGTCAGGAGAGAGATCAACCAATTGGCGATACTGCGTTTCACGCTCCGCTAGTTGCAGGGTAACCGCATGTGTTTGGCGCTGTGCCCGTTGCATTCGGCCAATAACGAAGCTAATTAGAGTTCCCTCCAGAATAAAAAAAGCAACTTGAATTAGATTGGTAGGAGTTAACGCCAACGCAACGATGGGGTCCAAAAAGAAAAAATCAACAACCAACCCAGATAGTAGTGTTGCCAAGATACCGGCCCGAACTCCCCCACGAAGGGCGCTGAGAATCACAGCCCCAAAAAATAAGAGAAATGGAGTTCTTGCACCAATGAGGGAATTAAGAACAAGCTTCAGTAGCAACGCGACCCCAACACTGAGAAGGGCGATGCTGTATTGTCGGAAAACTATATGAAGACGGGGCATTGATATGAATCCTGCAACTCTCTACTGGGTACGAAAAAAGTAAGGAAACTGCTGCACGTTTGACTTTAAGCAGGGTAAGCACAGTGATCAGCGGGGGCGTAGGACAAAAGAACGGAGCGATAAAATTCCCATTTAACCCCACTTTGAGCAATAGCGTGGTGACTAGCGGCGTTTTTGCAAGTTCACCGCCAATGAAGCACGAGAGCATCAGCTATTGAACAATGAGTCACCGAGCGCTCGGCTTGGTAGTATTCAGGTCCTGCTCACGCTTGAAGTTTGTTGAGGTGAATCTTGTTTGAAGACGGTTGTACATGTGCATTAATCCGGCAATAGTCCAAGATCTGTAACACGACTGTACTACAAACTAATAGCACGATGAGATTCAGGAAAATTCCATCTTTCAAACCCCATTTTCGTTTCACTAACGATTTCCTAGAACTTAGTGAATTGAAAAGAGAGCTGTATTCCTTGCCCTGATGAGTGTTCAGCCCGGTCTTCTGCTCTCGCTGATTTTTTGAGATGGCTTTTTTCATTAAGTTAATAGCTTTAAGTTGTAATAACTTAGTGAAAAGCTCGAGGCTGGCATGGCATTTCAAAAAGGCGAAAATCCGCATCATCCGCTTCCCGGATCTGTCCTCACGGTTGAACCCATTCGGGACAAGAAGGCGATTGACCGCATCAAGAAACTGCTGCGGGATCAGCCGCGTGACCTTTGCCTGTTTGTTCTGGGAATTAATACTGCATTTGAGATGCCAAAATTTATGGCTTGGAGCCTTGAGCCTCAATTTCGCTGATTACCTCTTCAACCAGCTTCATCAGTTTAGGAAGTTGCTTGCTAAGTGCTTGACGTTTAGGAGACAGCGTTCCGGAATCACTCATCGACTCCCACGCCTGCAACTTCTTGAGTGCCTGATGCAAAATCTTCTGCTCGGAAACCATGACATCTTGTCGTGGTTTCTGAGTTTGCTCCTCATTCAGGTAGCGTTGAACTGTTCTTAGACTTTTTCCCACAATCACTTCCAGAGCAGGACGTAAAGCTTTAGTGCCTTTCGTGGGTCTACCAGGCTGATCGACATAGCCTGACGATCTCAGCCGATTTGCCAGTGCTCTCACCTCTGCTGGAGTATAGTCTCGACGATGCTCATTTTCCGCGATTTCGACTTGCAATGCCCGGTCTGGTTCTTCCTCCGCATCAAACGGTAGAACTCGTACTGGAATCAGGTTCGATAGAAAAAGCTTTTCGTAAGCAGGCGTGTTCTGGTTTCTTAGTAACCTAATTGCAGCCAGGCGGTGTGCTCCAGCTAAGAGACGATTTCGGCTATCCAGAACTAAAGGTTCTAGCAACCCCAACACAGAGATTGACTCTGCCAACGCCTCAACGTGAGATTGCTTTAATTCGCGAGTATTCGTCTCTCGATCGAGAATATCTTCAAGCACTCTCACTGATTGTGCTGAGTCTAGGACGCTTTTTACAGACTTTGTTGGTTCCGGTAGGTTGCTCTCTTTACTTCTTGGCTCCGCACTTCCCTTCGCTGCCCTGATAATGGCATCAAAATTGCTCATAACAGTATCTCTTTTCCAACCTTCTGATAATCTTCCCAACCTTGCTTTGCGCGAGGATCGTCAACCTCGTCGATCGGCACTCCCAACAACGCAGAGCGTTGAAACGCAATGAGTCGCCGAATACCCGTTTTAAAAACAGGAAGTCCTGCCTGGGTCAAACTTGCTCGTGCTTTCTCTCCTTCCTTTGAAGGTGCTGGTGGAATGATAGTGAGTAGAATTTTATAGCGATCGCTGTCCAACTCCACCAACGCATCAACAGTGAGCATCAAAGCATCAAGCGCAAAAGCATCAGGACTCGACGGAATAACCAACAGATCACATCCGTCTACCAGTGCTTTGAGGTCTTCATGGCTCGGTCTGGCAGGCGTGTCAATCACAATATGCTCGTAACTCCTTGCATATTTAGCAGCCTGACGTTCATCTACCACTTTGAAAGGAGGATTGCCACGGTTTGCCCAATTGGTAACAGAGCGATTTACATCCCCATCAATGAGCAGGGTTGGAGCTTTCTTCTGTAAATAAGCAGCAAGATGTATAGCAGATGTACTCTTCCCAACGCCACCCTTAAACGATGCAACTGTAAGAATCATGAACGGCTTACATATTCCTATGATTTTCAAAGCTTCTGAATTTTAGCTGAAATACTTTTGAATACTGTCTTCGCGCAAGAAGTTGACGCAATTTCTCATTCTCTCCTTGAAAACCATGACATCTTGTCATGGTTTTCAAGGAGGCAAAAATGGCAACTTAGAGTTCAGAAGCTGCGTGCCATGAACTAGTCTAGATATCGGAAGCTCAGAGATTCAGTGATGCCTCCTCGAAAACCCTCAATTCCTACTTGCCTTTATCAGATCAAGATCACACTTCAAGATTTGCGCCCTCCCGTCTGGCGAAGAGTTCAGGTTTGGAGCGATATTAGTTTAGGCGAACTGCATCAAATCATTCAGATAGTAATGGGCTGGACAGACTCTCATCTTCATCTATTTCTTATCCAGGGAATGGAGTATGGTGAGCCAGATCCAGAATACGACTGGGAAGTTAAAGACGAACGCAAAGTAAAGCTGAACCGAGTGGTGTCTGGTGAAAAATTTAAATTTCGCTACACCTATGACATGGGGGATAGCTGGGAACATGAAATTCTGATTGAGAAGGTTTTGCCTGCCGAGCCTGAAATTCCTTGCTATGGGGTTTGCGTTACGGGTAAACGAGCCTGTCCACCAGAAGACTGCGGCGGCACTTGGGGATACACGGAGTTAATCGAAACGTTACGAGATCCGAATCACCCAGAGCACGAATCGATGCTGGAGTGGGTTGGCGAAGAATTTAACCCAGAAGCATTTGATGTAAACGAGATTAACGAGGCATTACACCAATTGAAATGATGCCGAAGCGCTCTCTGTATCAACGATATAGTAATCCGTACCCTGAAACGAGCGACCGCTGTGACTATTGCTCCTTCTGCTAATTATGATGCTCCCTGGAAAGAAGCGCTAGAGCGCTATTTCGAGCCATTTCTCGCCTTCTTTTTCCCTCAGATTCACGCCGAAATCGACTGGCAACTGAGCTACGAATCGTTAGACTCAGAATTTCAGCAAGTCGTGCGGGACGCTGAGATCGGTAAACGATTTGTCGATAAACTCGTTAAAGTGTGGCGACGAGATGGACAAGAAACTTGGGTTCTGATTCATGTAGAGATTCAAAGTCAGTATGATTCAGACTTTGCTAAGCGAATGTACACCTACAGCTACCGAATCTTTGACCGCTACAATCGGGATGTCGTAAGCTTGGCGATATTGGGAGATGATCAACTCAATTGGCGACCTCAAGCCTATCACTACACATTGTGGGGCTGTCGAGTCGGAATTGAGTTCCCGATCGTTAAACTGCTCGATTACGAATCGCAGTGGGATTTTTTAGAGCAGAGTCTAAACCCTTATGCAATGCTCGTTCGAGCGCATTTGCTTACTCAGAAAACGAGTGGCGATTCTGAGGATCGATTGACGTGGAAACTGCGACTGGTTCAAGGAATGCAGGCGTTAGGATATAGTGAAGACACCATCTTAGAGTTGTTTCGGTTAGTCGATTTGATGATGACGCTACCACCGGAGCTAGACCAGATTTTCGACACTGAAGTTCGCCGTTTTGGAGCTGAAAATGCCATGCCTTACCTGACGACGATTGAGCGATTTGCGATCGAGCGCGGCAAATTACAGAATGCCCGTGATTCAGTGATGGAAGTTTTAGATGTGCGATTTGGAGCGGTACCACCCGAATTAATCGACCAGCTTAATCAGATGGAAGATCTTGATCGATTGAAGCAATTGCTCAGACAAGCGACTGTATTAGCTTCAATTGCGGACTTTCAAACTTTGTTGCTGAATGAGTGATACTTGCGATCTCCACATGCTAAAGAACTGTCACAGGGGCAACGTCAATCTTGTCTTGGACTAGAATTGGCTTAAATTACCATTGGGTAATGGTCTATAACCCGCATTCTTCTGGCGAGCAATTGGCACAGTGATAACGGTAAATCAAAGTTTGAGGGCTGCACTTCTGCGCTCGGGCGCAGATGTTATAGAACAAATCTATCTTTTACGGCCATTAGTTAAACCGCTTCATCCTCTGGGGAAAAATTGAGCTTAAGCGTTGCATCATTCCACTCAAATGCCTGGCTGGCAATACTGTATGAGATCGATAGCCAATTGAGCCAGCTTTCTCAGGCATCTACCGTGAAAGACCGAGAGCGCTTGAAGGAATAGATCGACCATCTCCGCCTTGCTGGAATTGCTCTGCTAGAAGCCAGAGGATTAATTGAGCTATCCCTACAAAAGCCATATCTATGGGTGATCCAGGAAGGTAAATTCAATCAAGTCGTTCCCTTGGTGGAGTGGCACAAAGCGCTAATCGCCTTCATGATTTCCTCTGGGTCAATCGGTTTGGAGAAATGTCTTTGGAACCCGGCTGCGATCGCTTGCTGTTTATCTACCTCGCCGGCATAAGCCGTAAGGGCGATCGCCGGAATTTGTTTACCCTCCAGTCGGGCGTGAATTTGCCTCATCAGCATGTAGCCATCCATCTCTGGCATCCCAATATCACTGACAATGAGATCTGGGGACACTTTTGGTAACGCTTGCAGAGCTTCTATTCCAGAGGAAACGGTGGTGACGATCGCGCCTGCTTGTTCTAGCACGAACGCCACAAACTCTCGGGAATCGGCTTCATCATCCACAACTAAGATGCAGATGCCGCTTAAATCTTCGGTTGAATTAGGGGGCGGCTTGAGCGCGGGTAACACATTCAATTGAGGTGCCAGCGGAAGTTGCACAGTAAACGTTGCTCCCTTCCCTTCACCGAGGCTACCAACTGCAACCGTTCCGCCATGCAGTTCGACAATTTGCCGCACGATTGCCAGTCCTAATCCCAGCCCGCCAAACTTGCGGGTAGTGGCTCCATCTTCTTGCCGGAAATGCTCAAAGACATAGGGTAGAAAATCGGGCTTGATGCCCTTTCCAGTATCAGTGACTTGAATGTGAGCCTGACTGCCGGTCGAACTTAACGCCACCGTAACATGTCCGTTTGCGGGTGTAAATTTAATGGCGTTAGACAACAGATTCCACACCACCTGCTGCAACCGCCCAGCATCTCCGAGCACAATAGCAGTACTGAGTGAGAGGGTTGTTTGAATTTGAATGGCTTTCGCTTCTGCCGCTAATCGAACTGTTTCGAGCGCTTCTGAAATAATGCTACTCAAATCAACGGGCGTTGTGGTTAAGCTAAGTTTGCCACGTAGGATGCGCGAGATGTCGAGCAGGTCATCAATTAGTTGCACTTGTAGCTGGGCATTGCGCTCGATCGTCGCCAGTGCCGCTGTCGTTTTTGCCACATCCAGTTTTCCCTGCTGCAATAACCTTGACCAGCCCAGAATTGGATTGAGTGGCGATCTCAACTCGTGAGACAGCACGGCTAAAAACTCATCTTTGATCTGGTTGGCTTGTTCTGCTGCTTCTCGTGCCGCTTGTTCTCGTTGCAGCAGTTGCTCTCGTTCTGCCTCAGCCCGTTTTATGGGAGTGATGTTGAGGACAGTGCCGATGAAGCGGATCGTGATTCCAGCTGAGTTAGAGAATGCCTTTCCCTTCGCGGCAATCCACCGCTCTATGCCATCTTCAATGCCGATGGTGCGGTACTCAATATCATACTCACCATCACTATCAGGATTGAGAGCATGCTGCACCATTTGATCGATGCGATCTCGGTCTTCGGGATGTAACCCTGCTAGAAAGACATCGTAGTTAATTTCTGCTTCCGGTGATAGCCCAAACATGGCTTTGCAATGCTGATCCCATTGCAGCAGGCCAGTGATGGGATTGAAGTCCCAGGTGCCTAGCTTGGCTGACTCAAGCGCCAGTCGTAAGCGGTTTTCACTTTCGCGCAGGGCAGCCTCTACCTGCTTGCGATCAGTGATGTTGCGGCTGACGGTGGCTAACCCGATTGGCTGGGTGTTCTCACCTCTAATATAAAAGACGTTGTAGATCATCCACACCGGTGCGCCCGTCTTAAAATGACGGAACCGAATTTCTACCTCCGCCTGTCCCTCCTGCAACACACGGGGAAGAAACTCATTAATAATGAAGTCTTGATCTTCAGGAAAAAAGAAATCTCCAACTGAGGTTTCAATGTATTGCTGCACATCATCCAGCCCTACCAGGTGCTGACCAGCCGAATTGATATAAAACGGGACAAAGTTCAGATCGCACATGCCGATAAACTCCCCACTGTTATCGGCTAGGGAAACAAACTTTTGAATCTCAAGCTCTGCCTGTTTGCGATCGGTAATATCCACAGCAGCGCCATAAACAATCTGCTCCTCAGGATACGGACGAGCCCTCCAAAGCAACCAGCGGTAAGAGCCATCTTTGTGCCGATAGCGATTCTCAAAGGCCAAGGTTTCATTGCCAGAGAACAGGCTGTCAGTTTCTGACACAGATGGGTTGATGTCATCTGGATGAACAAAGGCTGTCCAGGGGCGGGAGGTCATTTCCTCGACAGTCCAGCCGAGTAATCGTTCAAACGTTGGGCTGACCCACTGAAAGTATCCGTCTGTTCTTGTCATTACTTGCAGATCCGATGTCACGGCAAAGAAGCGCTCTCGCTCCTGCTCAACTTGCTGTCGCTCTAGTTCAGTGGCAATTCGTACAGCAAAAATGGTGAGCAAGGATTGGGTAAGTTGAAGATTCTCCAGAGGCTTGCCGTCCATCACACTCAGTAGTCCTAACGGTTTACCTGTTGAATCAAAAAACGGAATGGCGGCGTAGCTTTCAATGCTAAACAACGCCAAGAAATGATCTTCGGGAAATAAAGCCTGGATTCCTTGTGGGTAGTAACACAGCTTCTGCTGCCGAATTGCTTCTAAGCAAGGCGTACCCTGCAACTCATATTCCACGTTATCTATGATTTGACCCTGAGCACAAAAGGCAATTGTTTCTAACGCCTCTGGGTACTCGTTTGCCAACAAACTGATACAGGCGTAACTTGTCCCTAACGCTTTGGTCAGATGTTGCACCAAGGCGGGAAAAAACGCTTTGCCCGTAACAGCGGAAACACCTTGCGTGACCTCCAACAGCACAGCATCGACTTGAGCGACTCGATGAGCTGCTAATCTCAACTCCAACTCATCCACTACCATTGCAGCTAAATCAACCAGGGTTTCTTGCTGTTCTATGGACAATGGAGGGCGAGGCTGATTGTCGAGCAGACACAGGGTTCCTAAATTGAAGCCGTCATGACTAAGCAAGGGCGCACCTGCATAGAAGCGCACCCCCGGTTCAGCTTGCACAAAGGGATTGCAGACAAAGCGATCGTCGAGTCGGGCATCAGGAATAATCAGCGGCTCATCGGTTAACAGAGCAAAGCTGCAAAGCGTGGCATCACGCGGCACTTCGTCGGCACCAAAACCAACGCAGGATTTAAACCAAGCTCTTGATTCATCCACCAGCGAAATAAGGGCAGTCGGAATATTAAATAACCGGGCTGCCAGTCTGGTAATGCGATCAAAGGCTGCTTCGGGAGGCGTATCGAGAATCTTGTAGCGATACAGTGCTGCTAATCGCTCAAGCTCATTCGCAGGGACAGGCGTAGTCAATGACTTTGGTGGCGGTGTCGCAGACATATTTTAACCAGAGCGTGAATCAGGAGCAGAGTTGGAACGAGTCATAAACAATATTGATTCGTATTTCTAATTAAGGCCGTGATGGTTGCAATCAAGGCAGATGGGTCGATCGGTTTTGCCAAATGCCGCTGAAAACCGGCCGCTAGAGCTTGCTGTTGATTTAGTTCCCCGGCATAGGCAGTGAGAGCGATTGCTGGGATCTGCCCGCCCTGTTCTGATGGCAAGGCTCGAATTTGCTGAATCAGCATGTAGCCATCCATTTCGGGCATACCAATGTCACTCAGGAGAACATCAAATCGAGAGTGTGTTAACGCTTGAAAGGCTTCACTTGCAGAAGCAACTGTAATGACGTTAGCCCCAGCCCGTTCTAGCAAAAATGCAACAAAATCACGGCTATCGGTGTCATCATCCACGACCAAAGCCCGGATACCTTCTAAACCGAGTGATGGCTCCATTGGTTGAATTGCAGAATCAATGCTTGATTGAGTGGACATCAGTGGCAGTTGAATGGTGAAGACTGCGCCCAACCCTTCACCCAAGCTATCGGCTTGAATCGTACCACCGTGCAACTCGACCAGATGACGCGAGATGGCTAGCCCTAAGCCCAATCCACCAAACTGGCGAGTTGTGGCACTATCCGCTTGACGAAAATAATCAAATACATGAGGTAGAAAATCAGCAGAAATTCCTTTTCCGGTATCGCTTACCGTGATTTGAGCTTGATGCTCAATTTGTTTTAATTGCACCATCACCTGACCACCTGTGGGTGTAAACTTAACCGCATTGGAAAGCAGATTCCACACAATCTGTTGCAGGCGAGTTGCATCACCCAAAATCATTCCAACCTCAGCCAAATTCGCTTTGATTTGAATTGATTTGACTTCTGCTGCCAGTCGCACGGTTTCGATCGCGGCATGAATAATCTGTGCCAAATTCACCGAACTCACATTCAGGTTGAGCTTACCTTGCAGAATTCGTGAGACATCGAGCAGGTCTTCAATCAGTTCCGATTGCAGTTTGGCATTGCGCTCAATAGTTGCTAGGGCTTGTTTTGTCCTCGCTTCACCTAAATTGCTAGTTTGCAGCAACCTTGACCATCCCAAAATTGGGTTCAGGGGCGATCGCAGTTCATGAGAAAGCACGGCGAGAAATTCGTCTTTAATTCGGTTTGCTTGCTCGGCTTGTTCTCGTGTTGCTTGCTCGCGGGTCAGAAGTTGTTCTCGTTCTGCTTCTACTTGTTTGCGATCGCTAATATCACTCACAAAAATTGTCACTCCCTCAGCAAAGGGATAAATCCGGTTCTCAAACCAGCGCCGAAAGGGAGGATAAAAAAGCTCAACTCGAACAAAAGTCTGTTCGTCAACGGCACGGCGAGCAGCCACTTCAAAGGGCGTATTGCTCACATCGGGAAACACCTCCCAGATGCAGTGCCCCAATAACTCCTCCTGGACCTTGCCCGTCACCGTCATCACTTGTTGATTGACAAAGGTATAGCGCCATTGGCGATCAAGCACAATAAATTGATCGTTAATACCTGCTAAAACGCTTTCCAATCGGACTCTGACGGCTTCGGCTTCAGCCCGTAGTGTATATTCTCGCTCGGCGGCTTCCTGCCGTAGCTGGGCAAGCTTTAGTGTGGCTTCCACCCGCGCCAACAGTTCTCGTGCTGAGAACGGTTTGGTTAAGTAATCATCGGCTCCTGCCGCTAGCCCTTCGACACGCGCCTCTTCCCCTGCCCGTGCCGATAATAGAATGATTGGAATCTGCTGTGTTTTAGGATCGCGGCGGAGTGTCTTTAACAACTCAAACCCATTCAGCCCCGGCATCATTACGTCTGTCAATACTAGGTTTGGTGGTGTATGACGAATTGCACTCAGAGCAGCCCTGCCGTCAGCAACGGCTTCTACCTCATACTGCTCGCTTAATAAGCGTTTGACGTAATTCCGCATATCGGCATTGTCATCAGCGAGGAGAATACGGGCAGCGGGGGGAGAAGGGGAGAGGGAGAGAAGGGGAGAGGGGGAGATAGTAAAATTTTCCGTGTCCCCGTATCTTTGTGTCCCTGTATCCTCTTCTGGTAGCCAACGGGCTGCCTCTTCAACAAATGAAATGGCACTGATTGCGCTCGAAGTAAACGTTTGAGGAGATTGAATGCGGTCTGGTGGTAAATGGGCAGTACCCAAGGGAATCGAGATCGTAAAGGTTGTCCCATGATTCACCTGGCTAATGACATTAATGGTTCCACCATGAAGTTTGACGAGTTCTTGCACTAACGCCAGTCCAATGCCAGATCCCTCATAGGTGCGCGATCTTGTGGCATCAACTCGATGAAAGCGTTCAAATAATCGAGGTAACTCCGCTTCAGGAATACCAACGCCGGTATCTGTAACACTGAATTGAACGCAATCATCGATCGCTTGTAATCGAATCGCGATACTTCCAATGAACGTAAACTTAAACGCATTGGAAATGAGATTGAGAACGATCTTCTCCCACATATCGTGATCAATGTACACGGGTTGCGATAGCGGCTGGCAATCAATCAGGAGATCCATGCCAGCCCGCTCAATTAGAGATCGAAACACACTGGCAAGTTCAGCCGTATAGCTTGCGAGATCAGTAGGCTCATAGGATGCTTGTACCCGTCCCGCTTCAATACGGGAAAAATCTAGCAGCGTATTAACAAGTTTTTGTAGGCGCAACCCGTTTCGCTGAATGAGCTGTAACTGTTCGCATTGATCAGGCTGCAACTGCCCATGCAGCGAGTTTGAGAGTTCTTCCAGCGGACTCAGCATCAACGTCAACGGGGTGCGAAATTCATGCGAGACATTGCTGAAAAATAGCGTCTTAGCGCGATCAAGTTCTGCCAGGGTTTCGGCTCGTTTGCGCTCTTCTTCATAGGTGCGGGCATTAGCGATCGCGGTTACAACATTACTAGCAACCAGATCAAAAAAGCCTCGATACTCATCATCAAACTCTAGTCGGGGGCTCATTCCAATCACTAATAACCCAGCTAAAAGCTGCTTTTGACCCGCTTGAGCGACGGGGAGGACGATCGCCGAATGTGTATGGTCATCCCAAGCTCCACCGGACAGTTGCCCAAATCGGGTTGTGAGGTCACCAACTACTGCACTGTTTCCAGTTTCTCTGACTTGTGCAAGCTGCCAGCAATCTCCTGCTTGAGTTAAATCAACTTGCTCTGGACTGGCAGAGGTACCCCTATCCACCCTGACCGTTTCAATCAAACGAGCTTGTTTTCCATCCTGTTCGACCAGATACAGCAGGGCAAAGGGAATATCATAAGGATTGTTGGCAAGCGTGGCACAGGCAATCTGACACGTTTCCTCAACTGACTTGGCTTCTACAGTACTTGCGGTAAGTTCTCGCAGCGTACTAAGCCGCCGCTCACCCACTACGCGTCGAGTGGTTTCAGTTACAGCCGTGAACGCACCTCCAACCTCTCCCGTTTCCAGGAAAATGGGGCTGTAGGAGTAGGTAAAATAGGCTTCCTCGGTATAGCCGTAGCGATCAACGAGGAGGAGCATATCATCAGACCAGGTTGCCTGTGCCGTTTCCAACACGCCATTGAGCTGCACACCAATCACGTCCCAAATTTCCGACCACATCTCTTGCCCCGGTCGCCCTAGAGCTTTTGGGTGTTTGGTGCCTAAAATGGGTCGCCAAGCATCGTTGTAGAGTAACACTAATTCCTTGCTCCACCAGATCACCATTGGGAAGCGGGAATTTAAGCAGATACTTACGGCTATTTTTAGGCTTGATGCCCAACCCGAAATAGGTCCTAATGGTGTTTGCGACCAGTCATACGATCGCATCAGCTCGCCCATCTCGCCACCACCTGCAAACATGGAATTAGCAGTCTTGCGCTGTGCCGAACCTGTCATTGCTGCGGTTTCCTAAAATATCGAATCAGTAGATCTTCGCCCCGTCTGCCCATTTGGTGTAGCAACAGTTCAATCTGCTTCAATGCGACTGGTAAAGGCTTAGTGCGTCCGTTTTCCCAACGATTCACACCTTGAAAAGAAACCCCTAGCGCTGCGGCAAATTTAGCTTGCGAGAGTCCAAGCCGCTGACGTGTCTCTCGTACCGGCATTGCAACCTCCGACTGTTCGGGCATGAACATAAAACACAACGATTAAACAAGGTTCATTAACCATACCGTGTGGTATGGCCTTCATTCTACTGTCGAAGAGCGTAGAAGCGTTGGTTAAACTTTGGTAATCCTTATAGACTCTGGTCTACAAGCTTTTCAGCCTTGGCAACCAAAAAATTCCAGTGCTATAAAAAGTCGAAAGCGCAACCTCAGTATTTCAACTTCTCTTTGGTTACCAAAACTACAAGTTTTGTAACGCTGTCTTCACTGGCAAACGCTTTTCTCGTTTTCTGGAATTTGAATACCGGTCGGGGTCTGAGCGCGACCTGATTAAAGTTCCGAGCCAAGTGTTTAGCTGTTGATTAGAGGCATTTTGCTACGCTGCCTAATGGATAAAGTCGAGCTAAGTGGCGCGTTTGCGCTTATTTTTCGGATGAAGAGATTGTCAAAATTCTTGAGAAACAGGCGGCAGAAGAGAATCGCAGTCTGAGTAATTTAGCTGCAACGATTCTGATGAAGGCAGCAAGGGAATACGAACAGAAGCAAGAATCCACGAAGTGAGGTGCGGCTGCCGTGACTGCAGTTATTCCAAAGCCATCAGAACAACCGACAGAGCAACGATTTGTCAAAACTGGGGTGAGTTGGGAAGACTTCAAAGCGATTCAGCGAGGCTTTGCGAATTCGCCTGGAGTCCGTTTGTTTTATTACCGCGGGGAGCTTGAGATCTTGGGCACGTCGCCAGAACACGAGATTGTCAAGGGGAATATTGGCTTTCTCGTTGAAGACTATATGTTGTCGGAAGGACTTGAATTCGTCGCCACTGGCTCTTTCTCCCAGAAGTGTGAAGATGAAGCTGCTGCACAAGCAGATGAGTCTTACTGTTTTGACGCTCAGAAGCCGATTCCAGATTTAGCGATCAAGGTTGTAATCACCAGTGGCGGACCGAGCAAGCTAAAACGCTACAAGGCTTTGGGCGTGAAGGAAGTTTGGTTTTGGGAAGATGGTGTGATTGAGATTCATTATTTGGAGGGTGACAGCTATCAGCGCCTCAATTGAAGTCGATTTCTCCCCAACACTGAATACTGAGCATCTAGCATTGGGCGCTGCGGTCGCCCCTGGCGCAGCGAAGCTGACCGCGTCTCGTCCTGAATCGGTGCGACAGTTTAGAGCTAAGAAGTAGCGAGAAACTAATCATTCTTGTCAGTCGGTCACTATTGCCTAAATGATTGCTTAATGCGTCAGATGCGCTAAATCAGGACTTCTCCATATATCCTGATAGCAGTTGAAAAAAATCGCCATGAATCGATCATCGATCAGAGAAAATGACCTGGTACACTTAGACTCACTTCAGTGTGAGAGATCGTTCATGGCGCACCGAGTGTTCACTCTTGTAAATCGTGAGGTTCAACCGATGTTCTAGACCCCTAGAAGCCAAAAACCCCCAATGCTGCAAACAGAGGAGGCTTTGAAAGCTTGATATTTACTTTTAATTAACGGGAGGCGGGGACGCTAACTTGAATGCTTTGGACGGCGTGATAGTTAGAGTCACCTGTGATGCCACGTGCCATGCTTTTTATTATGCCTCATTTGTCGCACATGGCAAGAGGTTTTGCTGTGCATTTTTAGCGCAGATCTAGGCATGGTTCTCTCCCTTCGCTTCATTTCAAGGCAGAGAGCGATGGAAATTCGATGTCAATGATCATTTGACGGACTCAACCAAATTATTTCCTGCTCTCTGTCTCTGCTCCTTATTCAGACAGAGAACCATGCTAATTTCCGACGCTTCATCTGCTCGCCACTGCAGATTCTCCTCGACGAAACGCGGCAATCACTGCGAGATTTGCAGTGATATCAGCGGTAAATGCCGCCAAATTAACAATTTGCATCTCTGCATGAATCTCACTGATGCCGTGGATACGCCCTCCGGCTTCAAGTTCATCGGTCTGACAAAAGACCGACTTTGGGGCAAATTCGTGATCGATGACGGACGCGCTGCTAGAAAGCAGAACAGTGTAGATCGATCTCGTCAGCGCTCCCAATCTCGAACCGAATCACAGGCACAATTTCGCCCACCTGCGCTGAGTGCCGACGTGCGCGACCAGGCTTATCGCCAACTACTAGATGCTTTAACACTGCACCCCGACGATCGCGCCGATCTGCACTGCCGAGGACTAACCGACGCTCAAATTGAAACTTGGGGCGTAAAATCCGTCGAACAGTGGCAAGCGCTCACTTCTCCCCTACCTGTAACCCTGCCTGGAGTTAATCCCGATGGCTTCCATCTCAATTGCCAGCCCGGATATCTCTGTCCGATTCGCAACGTTCATGGGCAGCTCGTCGGTTTCCAGCTTCGGCTGCGTCACATTGATGCAGGTGGACGCTATCGATGGTTTACCAGCGCCACGAAGAAAACTCCGAATGGAGCCACACCGCACCTATCGAACGGAGAACTCCCGATCGCCGTTCATCGCCCAACCCAAATTACAAGAAGCGAGATCGGGCTGGTAGAGGGCGTTGGGGCAAAACCCTTCATTACCGCTCAACGCCGGGAACAAATCATGATCGGAGCCGCAGGCGGACAGTTTGCCAGCAGCCCCGAAACCTTAAAAATCACGATCGACACCTTAGCTGCGGAACTGGGAACGAAAACGATCGAGTTCTACCCGGATGCGGGAGCGGTTCGCAACGCTCATGTCATGCGACAGTACCGCGCGACCTGGAAATTGCTGAAGAAATGGAGCTACTCGGTTCAAGTTGCCTGGTGGGGACAAGAAGCTAAGACAGATTCCGACATCGATGAACTTGATGATTTCCATGCAATTCGGTGGCTTTCGATCGCCCAAATCGAAGCGATCGCACACCCTCGATTTGATTGGTTAGAGCGCATTCAGCGAACGTTGAAGAAAACGCTGCACCCGCGAGAATCAGCCGCCGCATTGAGATCTGTCGTTGAGTGTGAGCAATCCGAGTATTTACCAGGACAACGCCTCGCAGTTTGGCAAACTGCGATCGCTCAAGGCTATCGATTCATTCTTGATACTTCTCCTCCTGGCTCTGGTAAGTCCTACGATTCAGGACACGTTGAACCAGAATTGTTTCAAGCGAAGCAGGTCATTTACGCTTCTGACCAACATCGCAATCCCACGGTGACGACTTTAGAGCAAGAAAATGGCTGGATCGATCTGGAAGCGCGGCATGGCGGACTGATGCGAGAAACGACCCCAGGCGGGAGGGTACGACTGAAGCGAGTCAGCCGAAACGAAACGCCAAATCTTCCCGCAAACTGTAGTCGCCAGCAACTTTTAACCGCACTGCGCCAGAAGTATGTCAAAGGTTCCGATACGGCTTCGCTGATTTGCAGCACTTGTCCACTGAGAGAGGCCTGCACTCATGCAGAAGGTCCGGGGTATGGTTTTCTCAATCAACGCCGATCTGCGTTGTCTTCTCCAAAATTGCGTGCCCACCTGGATAGTCTTCCAGACCCGATCGATTACCCCTTAACCGAGACAGTCCTTCTAATTGATGAGCCAGGACAGAATTTCCGCGTCAAGCAGGAGATTTTAGTGACGCTGAACGATTTAGAACAAACGATTCTCAGACTCGCAGAGTTTCCGGAATTATTTGAGCAGCTCCAGCCGCTTTTAGTGGCGCTGATCCCGCTGCTTGACGGTTCAACCAAGCTGAGTCGATTCGGGATCGCTCACTCAGAATTAATGAGCCAGCTTCCTCGATTAACGATCAATGTGGAGCAAGTGAGCCGAGTCTTGCACCCGGATCTCAGCTTTCTCAATACAACCGCTCAGCATGGCGTGGATCTTGCCGACCTGCCTCGACAACTGCGCAGGCAATTCTCAGAGCGCGATCCCGATTTAGCCGAGCAAGCCGAGAAACGAGTCATCAAACAGTGGTTGCCCGATTTGCTTCAAATTCTGGATGGGACACACTCCGGCAGTTCAACCCGGCTTGGCTACGACGGCTTGACCCTGACTCTACCGGATTTACGACATCGAAATCTTGTTAAAGCAACTAAAGCCACCATCTTCCTGGATGGAACACTGCACCCCCAAGATTTAGCCCTAAAACTCGGATGCTCAATTGATGAAATCTTTGTGTGTCAGCAACGGGTGGAAAAATCGCAGAATCTTACCTTGATTCAGGTGACCGATGTGGGACGGCTGGGAATGCAGCGCGGTGCTGAGCAACAGCGCCGTGTGAATGAAATCATTGCTCACTATCAGCAGCAAGATCAATCGACGAAAGTGATTGATTTTAAGAAATTTGCAACCCAGGGAGCCGGCTGCTGGTGGCGTGACAGTCGCGGTGTCAATGATTTTGAGCAGACCACGCGATTAATTTTAATTGGGACTCCTTGTCGCAATCTAGCAGACTTACAGGCGGAATACGCAATTTGCACCGGCACGCAGCCCCAAGACGATGATCCCCAATTTCATGCCCTTGTCGATCGCTCGATTCTGTCTGAATTTCACCAAGCGATCGGACGGCTGCGATCGCACCGCCGCCTCGAAACCTCGCTAGAAATCATCATTCTTTCCGACTTTGAACTCGATTGCCCGATCCAGAAGCTGAAAGCTTCAGAGATCACGCTCAATGCCAGTACCAAAAGAGAGCGATTCGAGATTGCCGTTCGCTCTGCGGTGGATCAACTGAAAGCCACAGGCAGCAAAATCACGCAGCGGGCGATCTCAGCCCTCATTCCCTACAGTCAGCAGTATCTTTCGCAACACTGGAAATTACTACAAACGCTATTAGAAGGCTCTAATAGCAAAACTAGTCAAACAGATGATTCCGATACAGATGACATCGCCGCTTTACTTGCTCCGGTATTAGAGACAGCCATCTCAGAGTGTGAAACGTCAGCACAAGTGTTAGAAACGGTAGCTGAGACCTTTTACCACTGGGTTGAGCCTATCCAATGGCTGGATGTCTGGGCGTGTCTTAGCGGCACCATACAGACCAAAATATTTGCCGCCCTAACGCTGACGTTGCCTGTGGCGCAAATTGAATCTTTGCTTTAGAAAACAGTGCGAGAAGAACGTTGAGCGGAGTTGAAGAATGCAGAATGGCGCATCATCGATTGTTATAAAAAATATCTCTGATACTGAGTGACTGTGCTACATGTCACTCTTAATATTGGTACGAAGCGAGAGCAAATTTTAATCCTCGTTTCTAATAAAAATACATGTAGAAATGAGGCTCAAAAGCGTTAAAAATAAGGCTTCTTAACTCTAGCTATTTTCTCTGAAACTTGATATCTCAGAATGATTTTCTATTAAGGGATCAAACCTAGTTGCTGTTTTTGTTCTGGTGTCAGGATCGCTAAGATGGCAGGATGAATTTGAGGAGAGGTAGATAATTCCGTGTATTCCAAATTTGCGTTTGGTTC
Organism: Leptolyngbya sp. AS-A5; assembly: GCF_039962495.1. Lineage (NCBI taxonomy): Bacteria > Bacillati > Cyanobacteriota > Cyanophyceae > Leptolyngbyales > Leptolyngbyaceae > Leptolyngbya > Leptolyngbya sp. AS-A5. Next base: position 33,507 of record NZ_JAMPLL010000032.1, read on the forward strand.
TAGATAAGTTTTGATCACAGTTTCCATAGCCTGCTCGATCGGACGGTTTTTCTGTGCTGGACAGCGGCGGTCATAAATCTCACGTAGCGTTTTTACAGAGTGACCCATTGCATAGGCTAGAGAATGAATCTGCTGCTCGTGACTTTGCCCTGGCTCTGGTGGTTGATCTAGAAACCAAGTTGCATAAATGTCCCGAAGTAAATGAGCATTCATACGTTGTCCAGTAAATCGGTTAGCCCAGTTTGGGATAAGGTTTCCAAAACTACCATCTTGCCCTGGGTCTCGAAAATAGGTTCCTTCTTTTTTACAGAAAACGTAATTATGTTCTGGATTTAATAGCATTCTCAGGGGATACAATTTCCAGTTTTCATTCGGGCTTTCGTAGATTTCGCCTCCACTTTTCCAATTACCTGGTTTATCCCGATAATATCCATATAGCCATGCTTCTAAGTAGTCGTAAAAGCACTTGCCGTCGCTAAACCGTGGGTTTGGAACTTCTAGTACCTGATGCTTATAGGTAGCTCCGGTTTTGTAGCTTTCAGGTGTCATATCTAGAAACCAAAGTCCTGAACGGACTAAAAATTCACCTGATTGAGGATCGACTGGATTATGAGCATTAATTTTTTCACATGTATACCACAAACCACTTTTAGGATTTTTGTAAACAACGTCTTTGTAAAGATATCCATGCCACTTCTCTGTACTGCTTCTACGTTCTTCTTCTCCTAGAACAGGATGAATAAATTCCCCATGCTTGAGATGTCTAGGAGTATCAAGAGAACAACTAGAAACAAATTTCAACCCACAAAATTCTCCAATTCTTCGAGGTGGACGGAATGTCAGCAACCCATAAATGACAAAATCCCTGAATGTTGTAGCAATGATAGTAGGAGAACGCAATCTGCCATTTAAGCTACGGCATTCACATCGTAGTCTCAAAGGGTGAACAACTTTGGATAGAACATCTGGAAGATCTAGCCACTTTTTCGACTCATTAGCCACTGGATTTTGTTCATCAGCTTCTTCTTGAAGTTGATTCATGTGACTTCGTAATTTTCGCAGTATTGAGATATCTCGGTATCCTCTATCATTCGTTCTTGTTCTATACTGGAACTTAGTCAGAGGAACAAGCCTTCCTAACCTATTTAATATAGAACGGCTTACATTGTTGCGTTTTCTCAAGAACTGTTTGAATTCGCATAACCAAGTATCGAAATAGTGTGTCAGCTGAGTTGCTTCATCGCTCTCCTTCACGACCTTCATTCGATCTTTCCCAACTAAATATTCCATTCCTGGAGTATTCATCTCAATTGGAATTAGAAGGCTGAGGCTTAAATATTCTTCTGGTACACCCTGATAATAATGTGCCCAAGAAATCATGTATCCAATAACTTTTAATGTCTCTCTAATTGAGACAGGCTTCCAAGCTTTCTGTAAACGACCTGGATAATCAGTATCTGACAAGAAGCTTTTGAACTCCTTAACTTCCTCATGAAGCAGAGACGCTTCATATTCAAATCCAGGTTTAAACTTCCGATCGATCCTACGTCTTTTATTAGTAACCTTTTTACTACTTATCTTTCCATTGCCATGGTAGGCTTTGGGGGCTCGCTTTAAATTTGCTTCAGCTTGGTATACTTTGTCTGACAACTCTGGTTCATAAGGGGGTTTCGGCTCATTAAGCCATCCGTGGCTCTCTGCCCAATCGATGAACGCTTTGAGCCTAGACCGATATGCGTATACTTGCCTATTAAGGCTCTTAAAAACTGCACTTTGGGCGTCTAAAGCACTTTTAAGTTTTAGGATAGGGAGCTGCGCAAGCGTATGCTGTGCAAGATCCATCTCTTCCCGAGTCACTTTATTGCCTTCAGGAGCCGGGTACCCCCATCCAGGCAGCGTGTAGCGGATAAGGGCAGTTGTCGTTTGGCTACAAACTGCTTTGCTAGATTGAGGATTGACACCTAAAAGGTAAGAATAATAAGCATCTAAAGCATCAGCTATTGTTTTCTGACTCATAGCAAAAGGGGTTCCCTCGGGAAGGGGTACTTTAAGCGATACAGACTTGACTACAATTAACTAAAAGGGGTAACTAAAGACAAGACATTTCAACTAGAGTATATTTGTATTGAATAGATTATAAGACAAACAGAACGTTTCACCTGTGAAATGGTTGCCATTTCACATACAAAGATGTATTTAGGAGAAAATCTTATAGATGCTTTGCTGTAAGGGTTGTAGCCCTCAGATATACCAACTCTTATATATAAGATTTGTACATTTATAAGACAGTTGACTAGGAATTCGGGTAGTTCGGGCAGGGATAAATTCGGCATTTCCCGCCTCTTTTCAAACCTGTCTACTCTGTAAGCCGCCATACCCGGAGAGTCTTGCCTGCAATACAGGCTTTGTCCTATCTCGCAGTGCTAGCTAGTGCAGTCATCCAAATCAGTCTCAGTCTTGGCTGAATTGACAGAATTGCTGAGCATCGAAATCTCAACTTAACCTACCCTATTTCAGAGCAAATGAAACTGCCTCATGAAAAGTAATACATCGATCGCTTGAAAGGGAAAATGGGACTACAACTTATTATCAAGCTGTCATTCCTGCTCATAGTCTCGTTGAGAGGGTTCATTGTCCTAACTCTGGAAGCTTGTGGGCATACAAGGGAATTCAGGAGCGAAGGAATAATGACCCCAAACCCAACGTATCAAAGACGATCTCACTCCCTATCTTGAAAACTGAGAAAACCGTTTTCTTGTCCGTCAACTGTCACATGAGCAATGGACGAACGAAGTTGAGTTAGGAATTCTGCGCTCGGGCGCAATAGTTCTAAAACAAATATACCTATTGTATTGAGGATCGATCTCTTGCTTCAAATTACGGAGCTAAATAGAAACATTCATCTCGCCTAATTTCCTGATTTGAAATAATTAGGCGGACGAATTTCTGCATGGTTCCTAGCTTTAAGATCTTAAATAGTGCTAATTATTATTGAGCTGTTTAAACTTCTGGTGAGGGCCGTAGCTTTCACACTACTTATTAATATTTAAAGATTAAGGTGAGTACGCAGTAGATGAAATTACTGACGGTTTATACATTAGCAGGTCGTATAAAAATATTACTTGCTTGCTGCTATTCTCCGCGCCTGTGCCAAAAGCCGCTCTGTCTCTTCCAACTGGTTGCGGGTTTTGTTTGAAAGCTGCTGTGAAATCTTGAGCAACAAGGTCAGATTGAGCTATTCAAGCAACAGCACGATCATTTCTAGTCGTTTCTTTGCTGCTTTAGCTCATATTCCCGATTTCAAGGCAGGACAAGTCTGGGCCTGTGCCAGTGAGACCTCAAAAAACATGAATCACGAAAGGAATTAGCCCTGGCAGAAATGTCGGAGATTGATCAGGCTGTAAGCCAAGGTTTTCAAGGCGTAGTGCAACTGACTGATTCGCTCGAAGCGCAGTAATAAGCGCCGAAACTTGTCTTCCCAAGCGAAGACGCGCTCGGTAGTGCGAAACCGTTCCTGAAAGAGTGCTGGGTTGAAGATCGGCTTACGTCTGGGCTTCGAGGTCTTTCTCCCACGCAGATTTTCAGGAATATTCGGCACCATGCCTCGGTTGAAAATCGCTTTGCGATTCGCCCGACTATCGTAGACCCCATCGAGCGAGACGATCGTCTCGCTGAGGTCGAGTCCGACGTGATGAGCAATGCGGGTGACTTGCGGCAGGGCTGCTTTCAACAGCGGCGACTCATTGCGATTGCCAGGAGCTGAAACAAACGGGGCAACCACATTGCAGTTGCGGTCACAGAAAGCCACAACCTTATCGCCTTTCAAATGCTTGTGTCCGCTGAATCCGAGGTGATCGCCGCCTTTCCTTGCTGCGGTGGTTGTTCCGTCGCCGTGGAGCACGCTGATAACCAGCAACGCTTGCTGGTGGAGGAGTCCTACCGTCCCCGCAAAAATCGCAGCAAAGCAGCCCTGGGCTTCAAACCGCCGAAAGGTGCGGTAGATTCTGGTGTAGTGGATTTCTGGTTGCCCATCTTTGTCCTTTTCGATAGGCAATTCTTTCCACTGACAGCCGAGGTACAATAGTTTCAAAATGTAGTTGAAGACTGCGTGTAAAGAGAGCTTTGGCTGAGGTCCACGACGACCGAGGTGCAGGTGGGGCAAGACAAATTCTTCAAACTGTTCTACGGTCAAATGTGTAGGAATCCATTGCCACTGTTGTATTTGGGGCATTTTTACTCCTGCCGACGGTTCAACGAAAAAGACTGGAGCCATTTTAGTCAGAAACGATAGAAACTCAGACATACAGGAGCTTTCAGACAAATTCACTCAATTGGGAAAACCCGTAACCAGTTGTGAGTATTATTTGAGCGCCTGCTATTGAACGAAGATGACACAAGTCCGTCTGTCACTCGATAGTAACGACGCATCAAACGGATTTGATACCAGGTGCATCCTTGATTGACATATACTCATGTCCATTTGAGCAACGGATCGTCGCAATTTCTTGACCAAATAGAAGGGCTAATGGCTCAGTCTAAGTCAAGCGAAGTTCCCCGGGGAATGCCTCTTCTCAACCTGAAACCGTTCTTTGCAGTTGGCTGTTTACGGACTCATGCTGGGGGAGTTGAACAATAAAAGTGGTTCCGGCACCCACTTCACTCTCAACCGCAATTTGCCCACCCTGCAAGTCCACGCATCGTTTCACCATCGTCAGCCCCAATCCCGTGCCCGGAACCTTTCCCACGTTGCTCGCCCGCTGGAATGGTTCAAATAGATGCCGTTGCGCCTCCAGAGGAATACCAATTCCCGTGTCTCGAACTTGGAGGGTGACCTGTTGATCCGTGCAAACGAGATCTAAATAGACCGGGCTGCTCCCGAGGGAATACTTGATGGCGTTGGACAGGAGATTGGTGAGCGTGTGTCTCAGAAGCTTTTGATCGAGGTAAGCCCGCTCACAGCCTCCTTGATGATGGAATACGATGTGTTGGCGAGCACCTGCACTGAATTGGATTTCTTCCACCAAGCGCTGACAGAACTGCTCCACATCTAAAGGCGCAGGCTCGAACTTCAAACTGCCGCCTTCAACGCGACCAATCTCCAATAAATCGTTTAACAACTGGTCCATTCTGCGGACCGACTGTTGAATCATGTACAAAAACTCTCGGCGTCGCTCCTCGGGCAAATTGGACTCACGCTCCAGCATTTGAGCACATCCCAGGATCGAGGTCATCGGGTTGCGAATTTCATGCGCCGCCATCGACCAAAACCGGGATTTCAACTCGCTCAACTCCTTCTCTTTCTCTAAA
>NZ_JAMPLL010000033.1:0-38812 GCF_039962495.1 Leptolyngbya sp. AS-A5
GCTCAAGCAGTATCGTGCCATTGCCAGTCGGTATGACAACCGAGCGATCAACTTCTTAGGTGCAATCTATCTCGCAGCTTCGGTCATCTGGCTCAATTGATGACACGCCCTAGTTAGCCCCCGAATCGACGGATCTATTTTCAGCTGTTGTTGATTTTAAAGATAGAAACCTCGTTCTTAGCTTTTCTTAATCCACTCGTCGCATATCGCCTTAAATACATGATGTATGCGTTAGAGTCAGATAACCGTTAACGGTTTAGTTCTCTGTAAATTGCATGGGCGATCGCTTGCCCTATCCTAGTACCGGGCAGTTCTGAAATACCATCCAGTTCAATAGATAGATTAGCTAGTGTTCCAGCAGACTGCAAACGATTGGGAATGCCGTTCATAGTTAGCAAAGCAGTCAGTTCCGCTTCGATATCCGCATACAAACGGCGACGTTGGCTAGGGGGAAGAGATTTCCCTTCCAGAATGATGCGATCAATCAGCAGTTGAAGCTTCATCGGGTAACTCCTGTGGGAGAGATCCAGCGAAATTCTGCTTCGTTGATTGGACGATCGAGTTTGCGGAATTCGGTGCGAGCGGCACTCAGAACGATCGGCATTGCCACAGGTGTACCTGCATGAGCTGCTAGAAATGCTGCCGTTAAAACTACATTATGGATGCTGCCGCCCGTCAGATTCAGTTTGGCTAAACGGTTGAAATCTAAATCTTGTAGCGGTACTTGGGGAGGAAACGCTTTTTGCCAAATCAGACTGCGCTCCTTCACCCCAGGAAATGGAAAATTGATAACAAATCGCAGTCGCCGCATAAATGCTTGATCTAATGCGTTCTTCAGATTAGTAGCAAGAATGGCAAGTCCGCTATAGGACTCGATGCGCTGGAGGAGATAGTTGATTTCAATGTTGGCATAGCGATCGTGGGAATCTTTTACCTCACTGCGTTTACCAAACAGCGCATCTGCTTCATCAAAAAATAGAATCGTTCCACCATCTTCTGCGGCATCAAAAAGTCGCCGCAAATTCTTCTCGGTTTCGCCAATGTATTTACTCACCACCGCAGAAAGGTCAATGCGATATAGATTCAGTTGTAAATCGTTTGCAAGCACTTCTGCTGCCATCGTTTTACCTGTTCCACTTTCGCCAGAAAACAATGCGCTGATCCCAAGTCCTCGGTTCATTCGCTCCTGAAAACCCCATTGTTGATAGACCGTGCTGCGATGCCGGACTTGCTCGACAATCTGATGTAATAAGTTAAGTTCTTCGTCGGGTAAGACTAGCGTTTCCCAAGTTGCTTTTGGATCGAGTCGTCGAGCCAGCGTGTCTAACCTGGGGCGCGTGTAGGTGAGACATTTTTGCCAGATTTGGTCGCAAAACGAGTCATCAGAAGTCTTAGAGGCTAGTGCGGATTGTGCGATCGCAGGAATTGCCACTGCGTTTAGATCAAACTGGCTCGATAGCAAACCTGGGAGATGATTAGCAGTGTTTCCCAATGCCTCTGTCCAGAGTTGATACTGTTCTGGGGGCGTGGGTTTTTGGATATCGATCGTGTGATCACTGCGAGTCAGACCTGGTTGCGCTTCCCGACTGCTGATAAAAATCAATCCACCACTGCGAAGCAGGAACCGATGTAGGGGCTGCATTGCGCCATCTGAAGGAGTATCCGCGCGATCGTGGGCATCTAAATACAACGCGATCGGCAACAACAACGTTTCTCGATGCCACAGTCGAGCGAGGGTTTCGAGTTCGTTTGCTTGAGTGGGTAATAGTTCTATCGGCAATCGGTATAGGTTTGTTTTTAGGAGTGTGGCAATCTGTTGAGCGATCAGTTGTTTACTAGGGGAATCGGAACCGACCAACTGCACGATCGAAGTTTCCCAATCGGATTGTTCCAGTACATCAATTACGGTTTCTAGGGTTGCTTGTTGCGATCGCGGTAACTCAAGCGATCGCGGAGGACTCTCTAGCGGCATTAGAAAAGACGTTAGGCGATCGTCGAGATAGTTCAATCCTTTAATATAGTTCACAATCCGTTCATCGACTCGCAATGCACTGGTGGTCAAAGGTTGAGTGCTGGATTGTTGAATCTCAAGCAGTCGCCAATAGCGCAGTGGACGTTCAGGCGACAAAGCATCCCAAGTCGGCTGTTCAAAACAAGTGAGCGCTAGAGCAAACGTGGGATATGTCCAGTTGGCATGATCCTGCGCTTGAGCGCAGAGCGATGGAATATGCGTATCGAGTTCTGGAGCAATGCAAAGAAGAAGGATGTTTTGCTCAAATGGGGATAGCCCAAATCGTTCGCTCAAGATCATCAGAGCAGGCGGCGGTTGCATTTGAGCAGCGGTTGCTAACGCCTGTTCTGCCTGCTGCAATTTATGGGGTGACACAGCCGATGGACTAGCTAGAAGTCCTTTATCAGAAGCAGTCTCTGTGAGGTTGGTCAGGCGCAACCGGAGCCAGTGTAGTGCGGCTGACAAATACTGATCATTGTCAACTTGCCATTGCTCCAGGTTACTCATGACACCGTTACCTTTTGAGTTGGATCAAATTCTAATTTTGGCGGTGTTCCACGCACGAGCAAACTATCGATGCCATCAACCCGCAGGCGGACAAAATAATCCCCGGCAAGCACGGTCGCAGGAAGGGTAAATTCCAGTGTATTGTTTGGCACTGTAAGCTCGTCTCTGCCAACCTGGGTATCGCCAATCAGAAGTAAAGTCCGTTGTTCTGGCAGAATTCGCGGAGTGCAAGTCACTGTTAATCTTCGAGTCAACGGATTGTAATTGAGAGCGATGATGCGAGGTGCGATCGCAAGTGCTATCTCATTGGTTAACCGAGTTTCACGATTGCTCGAACCGTCTGGAAATTGACGCACTCGACTGATCACTACAGTGACGCTGTAAACTCCAACTAACCATTGGTTAGGATCTTCCAACGGTTGAGGTGCAAGAACCGCAGGATCAGGATTGTCCGGCAGACGGAACGTGAGTTGGTTGCTGGAGAACTCGCCCAAATTAGGCGGTTGTAGTGGGGTTTTGCGTCGGGGATGCTGAAGTCGGATTTCCGGCGTTTCACCTGGCTCTGGGTCAAGGTGATAGCCCTTGAGGAGGATGAGATCGCCAGAATTTACGCTACCATCGCCAGCACGCGCAACCCCTTGAGGGTTGGGAGTTTCGATATCCGTCAAGGTTGGGAATGGAGAAAGCAAATTGGGCTGAGCGGTCAGTCTGCGATCGAGGACAGGCAGAGGTGTACGGGCGGGACGAGCGCTCTCAATTAGAATGACCGAGACTTCATAGGCTACTGAGAGCCGATAGGGTGTGGTAAACGTTGTCCATAGCTTCGTGAGATCCTCGACAGATAGGGAGAGCGGTGTGATTCGCACTCGTTCGACTTGTTCATGCAGATCGTTTCGGGGAAGTGCAGTTCTAATGGCTTCTCGGTCTAGCACCGCATTATCGTGCAGGATACTCATGGCTCTGCCTAACCAGCGATGACCGTCAATGTCATCATCCCCTGCTCCACTCGTACTCATAAGGTAATGCAGTGTGAGTGCAAGCGGCTGTTGTCCAGTTTCTCCTGATCGAAGTTGAGTAGAAATATCGCGATTGCGCCAAGCGGCGTTGGGCAAGATCTGATAGAGGAATAGGTTGACGCGATCTGTTGCAGGATTTCCACCTCCAAAGACAATATCCGGGGGGTTGGCTGTGACTCGATCATTGGGAAGTGGACGATCGTCGGGGAGTCTTTGCAGTCCTTGAATCAAGAGTTGCCGTAAGGTTGCGGTGACGGCTGCGACTGCCAATTCATTACTCATTATTTGCCTCCATCCCGCTGATTAAGATAGTCACTCAGGGATAAGGCGGGCGTGGTTGAAGTTGATTTAGTCCGTGGTTTGGCGATCGAGGCGGGTGTGCTTCGGACTTCAATCCGCCCAATCCGCACTTCAATCACCGTGTCCTCGGAGGGCTGGCTCGGTTGAGGCAGCGACGCAGTAAGATGTCTCACGGAAGCTGGAGGAGCAGTGAGTTCTGTCAGTGTTGGCGCTTGCAAATTCACTAGTGGCACTGCGATCGTGGTTTCCCGTTCTATGGTTGTCTCCGAGGGCGGGGAAGATAGATCGACAAGGGTGGGAGGAACTAAAGGACGTTGGGCAGCGCGAACTTGAGAAAGCTGTTCGGAGGGTTTGACGGCTTGAGGGGAGACATCAGTAGAAGGCTCTACCAAGCTGGAATTCGGGCTGAACTGCGGCGGATCGAGGCGTTCATTCAGTGGAGCGATCGTCTCCTGCACTACTACAGGTTGCTGCGGTAAAAGCGGAGCTTGATTGACAACGGGATAGGCAGGAGCAGCAGTGGATTGAACGGGCGTAGTTGGAGGCGTTGAATCATTCTGTGGAACGTAAGATGAATCAGTGATAGGGGATTCTGTTAGATTCAACGAAGGCGAGTTGCTGATTTGAGAGTTTGTTGAATTATTGATTTGATGGTTTATTAAATTGTTGATTTCTAAATTGACCTCTAGACTAGTTTGGCGAACCTGCAATTCCTCGATCGCACGTTGAGAGGGAGTAGATAGAGTAGGAGTTGCGTCCAGTATGACTTCATCTACAGGTGCATAGCGAGATACCAGCCGAGGTTGAACTACGGGAGCAAGTCCTAAAGTGCGTTGGGCTAGGCGGGTGAGAAAATGGGTCATGAGCCGAGCAACTCCAAATAAAGATTGCGCCGCGTTGCACTCATTGCGAGGATGTCAGCTTCTTGCCAACTGTAGTGACGGGCGAGTTGATGCACTTCTAACAAGAGACGCTTGGCTTGTGCCGATAGTTCTGTCCAGAAGAAACTCACAATATCCAACAGGATTTGCCAGTCATACTCACACGCAGGACAACAGAGGTCGAGCAAAGTTTCGGCTTGTGGATCGAGTTCTGCCATTTGTGCTGCCAGTTGAGCCACGACCTGAGGTGGCAGTTCCTGGTGCGAAACCTCAGTGCCGTTGTGCGTAGCTTGGAGCAAACAGCGATCGAGCAATGATGCGGTTGCTTTCTCAACGGTACGATCACTGACGATCGCAGCCATATCAAAGCTATTGGGCAATCGAAATCGTCCTTCAAAGCCAGCAATGTCAAACCCATAGTCCACTTCGCGTGATTCACTGAGATCAACCAGTCGAATCTGATCGACGGAGAGCGAAAATTCCAGTGCTTCGCTACAGTGAGGACATTCGGCAAAACAATTGAGCGTCTTGCCAAACGTGATTTCCCGTAACGTCAATAGCAGTACATCTCGCTGTCCGACTGTGAGACGAGCGAGATCGCCGATCGCAGCATCGGGAAAAGCAATCGCCAGGAGAGACAACGCTCGATCGACCGGGTGCTGGCGCTGCCCCCGTTCCCAGATGCGAATAATCTGATCTGAAGAGAGAGGACGCATCGCAAAATCTAGGTGGGTTCTAGGAAGGACGGTTCAGTGGGTTCGGTAACATCATAGTCGCGTTCCCAGCCTTCGTTTTGTAGTTGGATACTTTGAATGGCAACGGCGTTGGCATTGGCATCGAGCTCAGGAAGTGCTGTAAATTCCGAGACCCAACAACGGTAGACTTTGTATGAGATCGCGGTCTGTCCTGCCTCGTTCATTACCTCAATGATGATATCTTTGCGAAAATCCTTGAGCGAGACTTCTGCGCCCAAGCCAGACCCATAGTTCCAAACTTTATTTGCCCATTGTTCAAATTCTTTGTCATGGGTGACACCGCGCTCTAGCATAATCGGCTCATACTTGGTTTGACCGGGCGAATGACGTTGGCTGCTAGCATCTCCACCTTCTCGATGGTTGACGACTTCGGTACTACGCTTGAGAGCACCGACTTTGCTAACACCTGCGACATATTTACCATCCCATTTGACCCGAAACTTGAAATTCTTGTACGGATCAAACCGTTGAGCATTGACACTAAACTGAGCCATGATTACCTCCTTTAGACTTCAATTTGACCCGCTAACTGTTGCAGTTTGATAATCACAAACTCTGCTGGTTTCAATGGAGCAAATCCGACCACAATGTTGACAATACCTAGATTGATATCATTCTGGGTAGTGGTTTCCTTGTCACATTTCACTAGATAGGCTTCCCGTGGCGTTTTGCCCTGAAAGGCTCCCTGCCGGAACAGGTTATTCATAAATGCCCCAATGTTCAAGCGAATCTGTGCCCATAGCGGCTCATCATTCGGTTCAAATACAACCCATTGTGTGCCCCGGTACAGACTTTCTTCCAGGAACAGTGCCATCCGTCGCACGGGCACATACTTCCATTCTGAAGCCAGACGATCTGCTCCCGCAGCGGTTCTGGACCCCCAAACCACATTTCCATAGGTTGGGAAGGAACGAATGCAATTGAGTCCTAGGGGATTTAACTGACCATTTTCACCATCTGTCATCTTGTACCCTAGTTCACGCACTCCCAAAAGACCTGCTTCAGTGCCAGCCGGAGCTTTCCAAACACCCCGATTGACATCTGTGCGGGTAAAAATGCCTGCGATCGCGCCACAAGGCGCAAATTCTTGAGTGCGATTCTCCTGAAGCGGATCCGCCATCTTGAGGCGGGGAAAAAAGACTGCGGCATTGCGGGCAAGGGCTTCACCGCCTAAGTCCGAGCGTAGCTGATTCATCCCAGCCACTGCTTGCGAAATGGTTTTCCAGCCAGAGGGAGGATCCACAATTAATAAAGCGCGTTTATCTTGACAATATTTGACAGCAGCTGCCAAGGTCACATCAGGGGTCACATCTAGTGCACGAGTCAGAGGTGGAATACACAACAAGTTAAATAAATCTGTTTTCTCAAGGGCGTATAGCCCTTTTCGGTCACGTCGCAATGATTCACTAGCGATTTGACTATCCGTAATCTCATTGCCGTCATTGCCCTCTTCGCTAAAAGCCTCAAAATCAGAAATGGCAGTAGGGCGTTCTTCAAGATTAGAGCTGTCTGCTGCGTTGACTAAAACAGCCTCCTGCGCAATTACGGTTTTATAAAAGCGACGGGCATCCAGATCTGTGGAAAGATTGCGTAGCGTTTCAGTCGCAACTACTTTGTTGGTTCCCCGTGTCTCCAGTTCTTCAATCATCAAGTTGAACAGGGTTGGATCATCCGGATTGCTGGTATTGTGATCGATCTTGGCGCGTAAGTTTTTGCCCCATGCTCCTGGACTGGAGGCTTCCAAAATCAGCCCTCCCAAGTTGACCTTAGAAACTTCGCCACCATTATCTACTCGCACAATCAGGGCATCTTGCCCACCATTTTGGAAGAAGTGCTGAACTGCATAGCTCATTGTGCCTTTGAGCCACAATCCACCAAACTGGCGCTCAAACTCTCCAAAACTTTGCACCCGGATTGGTTCATCAATACGTCCTTTAAGCGCACGACCGATGAAGGCGGTGATGGAAGTTGCAACGCCCGTAATGGTGCGAACGCCACTTGGAATTTCCTCAATATAAACACCTGGATAAGTAAGGGGCACGGGCATAATAACCTTCTCCTTCTAGGACAGATTGATGACAAATAAAGTAAGACCCTGACACAAACAGAAGCATTGAAACGATTCTGATCTGAACCTTTATGGTGTGGCATCTCGCCCCACTAAAATTTCAATTACGGCTGGTTCTTTTTTTGCATTCTCCTCTAGGTTGTTTGAGAATTTGATGGTCTTAACAGCGCCGAGGAGAGTTGCGATCGTTTCTGCTCCCGAATAGAGTTGAGGCGTACTCAGATTGGTAACAGGCTTGCCATCCGGTTCATAGGTCAGCTTTTTCCCATCTGCGGCATCGGGTGGGGTGTACAGACTGGATTTGATCAACAAGAAGCTCACGCCTTTATCACCGGGTTGGATTTCCACTGAAACCTCTGCACCGGATGCAACACTAACCTCGATCTTGTCGTAGGCTTCGATCGGAATTTTGATCGGAGCAACGGGAACCTGGGGTCCTCCTTCAACCTGAATACTTAAGCCGACATTGATGTTAGGCATTTCTTGTTCTCCGATAAGTCACCATTGATGAATAAAGTCTCTACATTCAAGTCAGTAGGCGGCGAATAAAGCGTTTGAGAGTTTGGAACCATGGTTTGCGGTGGCGAGATCGGTGCAAACTATGGGAAATCGCGAGGGCAGGGGTTGCGATCGCTTCGGCGTTGTGTGCTGCACCAACTGTGGCTCGACGATCGTTCTCCTGCGCTTCTAAGGCGCTGATCTTTTCTCGTAAATGTTCTAGTTCACGCTGTTGGTCTTTTAGTTCACGCTGTTGGTCTTTGACAGCTTGCGTCAGAACGGCAACGATATCCATTAATTTGACGGCTTGCTTGTCCGCAGAAGTGAAGACATTTGGCGTGTCTTCTGCAATAAATCCAAGATGCAGAGACTTGTTGGCGTCCTCGGTATAGATAAATCGAACCGGGCTGAGAGCCTGGAGCAGCGTTGCAGTATCCTGGCTGTTGAGCGTTGTAATATCTTCCTTGAGCGTCCGGGATGAAATCTGGTGATAGGTTCCCGATGTGATTGATTTCTGGATGAGAACCGTTTTAGCACCAATACTGTCGGTGGCTAGATTTTTTGCTACGAATTGGTCTGCTCGAACCTCTCCATTCACCTCTAGCAAAGCTGGAGAAGTTGTGTTTCCTAAGATCCTCAAAGTCCCGCCTGTGACAGATTTACCCAAGGTGAGATCGGTGTTGACCCTCAGAAGATCTGTGGTCAAGGTTTTAGTGACCGTTGCATCTCCAGTGACTTTTAAGGCAGGCGTGGTAGGAGTGCCCAGGATTTCTAGATTGCCAACGGTTGCGGTCCCATTGACTTGAAGGGATTCCGTGGTTGTCTTTTGAGTGACCGTTGCGTTGGTGGTCACTTGAAGTTCTTCTGTCTTCGTTTTTTTGGCGATCGTGATATTTCCTTTAATCTCAGCATTTTCGGCGACGACTGCCGATTTATTCACTTGCAGGGATTCTGTGGTTGTCTTTTTCGCGATCGTGGCATCGTTACCAATCTGAATATCTTGGACAGTGGCATCTTTAGAGACTTGAAGCGATTCCGTAGTCGTTTTTTTGGCAACGGTTATATCTTCGTCAATTCGAGCATCCTTGGTAACTTGCAGAGATTCCGTGGTCGTCTTTTTGGCAACGGTTATATCTTCGTCAATTTGAGCATCCTTGGTAACTTGTAAGGATTCTGTCGTTGTCTTTTTCGCAATCGTTGCCGTTCCACTCACTTGGAGGTTTTGAGCGATCGCAACATTTCCCCCCGTAAATTGAAAGTTAGCGTTTTTAGTAGGTTCTGCTTTAAATTCAATATCTGTATTGTTAAGTTGAATGATGCCAAAAGGTTCAGGTGTTTCCGTTGTTGGATTCTTGGCGATCTGAAAAGCACTTCCCTGAAAGGTGAGCGCTGAGAGCTTGTCGGGTATCTTGAGTTTAGTCGCAGTGAGTGTTCCTTTAACTTCTAAATCGCCTTGGATCACTCCGTCTCTAGTATCAAACGTATAAGCTAGCGCAGGAAAGACAAACCGTTGGTCTTGTTGCTTATCCTGTGCTTCGTCCTGGGGTGGAACGAACTCTCCATCTGCGGCTGCGACCACGGCTAGAAGCGCATAGTCGTGTTCAATGCCCAGAGCAGCTTGCGGTAAAGGCTGACGCTTATTCAAGTCTTCTGTCTGATCATTTGCCCATTCGATATCATTCGTTGCGGCTCTTGCGGGAATCACCCAATAGTCACCCGTTTTATAGTTGGAGTCTGGGTAAAATTTCACTTTGATGCCCGCTTCCAATTCAGCCCACTCACTGCGGGTGAGAATAGTGGCGTCCTTGGTCATGTGATCCCACAACCTCACTTTAGTTGAATTGGGAATTGCATCACCGACTAAGCTTGCAACATCAAATTCGATTTTGTTGCCAGAAACTCGGTTTAGGCGGGCTAATTGTCCGGGTTGACCTTTTAGCTCTCGTTCTTCATTCAGAATCTCAATCCATTGTCCCGATTTCGCTGCTGCCCAGGCATCTTGTGCAGATTTGCGAATCACAATAATGCCTTTCTCAAAGCGATCGTTGTCCTCAATCAGGCTCACAATGCTGCCGTTGTTGCGAGACCATTTGAAAGTCGCTTTCTGGCTAGATGGATCTTCGCCCACCTTACCGGGATCGTGGATCTCAACGCGATAGAGCTGATTCTCTAATCGGCGATAGCCGCTATCACTGGAGGTCGTTCCACCCGATGCAGGACAGAGTTTGGCACAAGCATTCATAGAAACTTGTCGCCTGCTGTCTTTGCCAAGAAACTGCTTTTTGATTCGTTGAATTAAGGCTTGAATATTAGCATTGTATGTTTTGGGATCGGCTTTCAGCAATTCAAGGATTTGCTGAAATTCCTGAGTTAACTCCGTCTTCTCAGTCTCTGAAAGTGAAGTGATGAGTTGAGTAAACTGTTGAGTTAAATTGTTAATGCTATCGAGTGTAGCAGACTCCATCTCTGTAGTGAGTGTATCGATCTGATCAGTTTTATCAGGAAGCTTTCCGACGATCGTTGCCTTAAAGGTCTTAAGCCTGTCAGAGAATCCTTCAATCAGCGCGTTAAAACTCTTCAGCAGTGCTGTTTCCTCTTCCTTTGACAAAGAGCAGTCTTGAATCAGCGATCGATCAAATTTTCTCAGTTTGACCTGCCAAACCGTTTGTGTGCGAGTTGTGGTATCGGGAATGTTTAAGGCAACTTCTCGCAATCCTGGATCTTCGACAACGGTAACGTGACGTTGCCAAACATCGAGATAGACAAGGTAAAGTCCATCTGGGATTGGTTCCTTAATCGCATCCTTAAATTCAGGCTCCGGATAGTCTACCTGAGTCTTATAGGTGACAATTCGAGTTAACTGTCCCTTTTGACTAATCTTCGCGCTTAACGGAAGTTCTAAGGTTTGGGGGTTAATCTCTGGTTGAATTTGCAGGATTGTTCCGTCCTGAACCTTGACCCATTGACCTTCTTCAAACTTACGCCCATCCACCATCAGGCTATCAACTTTAACCCGCTCCGAGGGAGAAGAAGGAGAAAGACTATACTGAATTGGCGTTGCTTCGAGTTGGCAAAGCGTCCCGTTGACGTAGAAGCGGCCCGGAGCAATGATCAGATCTTTGCCATCGCTCGTCACACTGATTTTGAAGCTTTCTTTATATGCTTTATCGGTTTTTTCTCGCTGATCGTTCTCACTAGTGGGGGCACCGCTTGCTGCTCCAATCAAGTCCAGCACTTGTGTGCGATACAAGTGCGCCTGAATATCTGCCTGCTCATTCCAGTCAGAGTCGAGTTGCAGGCGACCTTGCTGCATCCGAACACTGGTGTAGTGTTTATCACGTCGAAACGTCAATCGGGTGAAATCGCCTTTCATCCCACTCTCCTCAAGTGATATATACAATTCCTGCTTCTAATCCAAATCGCAAATACTCTTCTAGGTTGGCTTGCAAGTTTGCCTGCCGTTGCGGTTGCTTCAAATTGTTAAATACTCCTATTTCTGCTCCGTCTTCTGCCCCCGTTCGGATCTCGATCGCGCAGTTTTGATTGAGTTGAGCATAGCCTGGATCACCATAACGAGTAGACGTAAAGGTGGGTTGCAGTTGCTCGATTAGCACGAGCTTTTCGATCACGTTGAGCAGTTCTGTATTGATAGATTGCCAGGATTCTCCTTCATCGATCGAACGATAAACACCTCCCGCAGCAGTTCCAGCAAATAAGTGCCCATTGTTTTGATCGACTGCTAGGGCTGTAATTGCTAACCCTTCGAGATCTAAACTGAGCGGTTGCCACTGATCGCCCCTTGTCACAGATCGAAAAAGCTTACCATCTGCGGTTGCAGCAATCAGAAGAGAATAGGGTTTGTAGGGGGTTCCAGGCGGCAAAGCAGGAGAAAATTCCGCTTGAAGCGTTAGAGCAATGTTGGATTCTATCGATTGAATGAGTTGCGATCGCCCACTCAGGGTAAAGGGTTCTCCGGGTTGCAATCCTTCTTCCCGAAAGAATGTATTCTGACCATTGATAAAGAATGTATTCTGACCATTGATCACCTCCTGCTCACTTTCAACTGTTGCGCTGACTTCACAAACCAATAAAGCGGTGATATCAAAACTAGAGAGACCGTGGTGAACTGGAACCCACTGTTCCCGTATCAGTTCTAGCTGTGGAGACAAGCGAAATACTCCTCCGCCTGCTGTCCCAGCCAATATTGTTTCACTTGAATCAATGACTAAGGCTGAAATGTTGTAATTCTTTAAACCTTGATTCAAGGGAACCCATTGTTCTTTGGGGTAGTCCTCAGTGTTGTCGGTAATCCATTCAAACACACCGTCTCCCGCAGTTCCAGCAAAGATCTGCCCGGCTGAGTTGACGACGAGAGAACGGACATCTAGGTTCGTTAGATTGCTACTCATGGTGCTCCAGTTCTCGCCCGTGGCATTGCCTCTGAAAACGCCGTCTCCGGCAGTCGCGGCAATCAAAGTCTCAAGGTGAAATGCGATCACAGCAGCAGGTAAAGGAGTGATGGGAGTATCTAACGTGAGGCGAGTTTTCTCAATCGATGCCTCAACGGTGACAATCTTGCGGGTTTCACCGTTTTCTCTCTTAATGAAATCCCCGGCTTGAAATTTTCCCATCGGAATCCGTTGATTGATCTCTAGCTGTGAACCATCGCCCATTAATGTTCCTTCAAACTTCCATTGCTGTTGGCGTAACACAGTAATCGTTGCCGTGGCTCCGGAAAGCTTTAGGGATTCCCAAGTGTTGCCATTGTTCACCAATCGAAAAAGCTGTCCTGCGGTTGTTCCTGCCAGAACAAGCTGAGAGGAATCAGCGAACAGAGCAGCAACATAGGAGTTTTCTAAAGGTTGGGTCTTCTCCCAGAGGTCGCCGTGAGTGAGCGATCGGAAAACGCCTCCGCCTGCACTTGCAACAAAGAGAGCGGAAGCATGACTCGCAAGAGAGGTAATTGCATCAGGAATGGGGTCTAGCGCTTCCTGAAATGCCTTGTCTGGTTGACATTGATAGCGAGGCGGGGTCTGCGATCCCACTGGGACATGAGAGAAGCGCATACAGCCCGTCTGATGCAATTGCACTGCGACTTTCTGGGTAAATAAACTATTGCTGGCTTCTAGACTCCGCACCGTTGTCATTCCCAGAATGGTCGAGGTGAAGATTTCTGTGTCGGTTCCAGGTGCAGCAATAGCAAATTTGCCCGTGTCTTCAGCACAACTATCCACAATGCTATCTTCAATGCTCAGTTTCGGAACTGTATCGGTTAACGTAATCGCACCACAAATGCTGTGATAGAGGTTGATTTCCAGACGGGAATTGTCTTGCGGATCAGGTTCTTCGTCAGATGGAGCATCCCAGTCTAAATCGACCTCTGCAATCTGAGGGAAAAGCGTTTGCCAAATTTCGGTGACGAGACGATTGATCTGCTGCGTGACTAATTGAGTGACTTGCCCTAAATAACGCTCAGGGTTTCGATCGAGCTTAGAAGTAGCAGCCCAGGCATCTTGAGCAAATGCCAGCACTGTCATGATCGATGCAATGGGAGCTAACGGATCTTCTAGATCAAAGAGACAACAATCAGAAGAGCGATCCGCTTGTGGTGTTGGAACCTGTAGTCCTCCTTGTCCTGGAACGATCGTCGAGTGAATGACTTGCAACCGCTTTAGATATCCTGGCAGGACGGTGAGTTGCCCTTCAATCAGCAATCCTTCCAGAATTAACATACCTGGATTGGGCGCGATCGCAGGAGCCGTTCCCTGTACCCAAACATGACCAGCAAGATGAGGACGACACCCATCGGCTGCAATCATCTTCAGTTTTTTTCCTTGAGGAATCGCGATTTCTAAGTCGCCTGTATAGGTCAGACTGTCTTTAATTAAAAGGATTCCAGAATTGTCTGAATCAGGCTCTTGAGGGACTATTCCCAATTGCTGCCAGTCCTGCTTCGCTGGAGGATCGATCGGCTGAATTGGCAATCCCTGGTCTTTCTGGCTGGAAATGAACAAAACTAATTTTTGCGCTGCATAGTTACTCAGATCAAATCGATAGGCGTATTCGAGCTTGATACCTCGATCTTTGATTGTTCCAGCCGCGATCGCAATACTAGACCCCATTGAAGTCACAGTCAGCCCATTGATCTCTAGATCGCTCACGAAGCTTTGATCTACCACAACCTTAACTTTGGGAACTTCTAGCTTGGCAATGCGGGTATCGCGATTGGAATCTATTTCTGTCTCCGACAAGAGATACTCAAGTTGCCAGCCTGAACCCATAGAACGAACAACTAAATGAACCAGAACGCCTTGGTAAGCTGCTAGATCGAGGAGTTGCGGAGTAGTATTGATAAAAACGTTGCCCTGTGGATTGACGGCTGTTCCTGGAGTCATCACCGCTTCCAAGGTTCCGGGGCGCACTTTGATATCCAATCCCTGAGCAATACCCGATCGGAACGAGTCATTCCGAACGCTCAAGTCTGGTTGATTGCTACAGTGAGCATTCTCACCTGGAATTGTTAGGCGTGCGATCGCAATCAATGTGCCTTCAGAATAACCCGTATCTGCGATCGCGGTTTCAGGCACTAACGCAAACTGATAATTGACTCCCTCTGGAGCAGCGCGGTAGCAGATTACCAGCACTAATGTTCCACTCTGATCGGGAGATGCAAGCTGATTCAAGTCAATGGTTTCGAGTTGCCAAACTCTCAGGCATCGCCCTTGATAATCGATCGCTAATCCTGGTGTAACGAAAACTTGGGTTGGACAAAAACCCGGCAGAACTTCCAGTCCTTCTACAACTCCAGGCTTAAAGCGGGGCAGAATGTCTAGCATACTAGTTCGGACTTGGCTGACTTGTACCGGAGGAATGCTGATTTGAGCAAGGGGAACATGAACGCGATCGCGGATTCCCTGCCAAGCGGCAGTGGTTTGATTCCAAGTCTGAATTGCAGTCTCTAGAGGATTATCATCGGCAGAAGCAATCTGCTCCACCTCACAGTAGAGCGGGTCGATCCAGGGAAGTTCTAGTTCATTCTCGATAGAGTATTGCGGTGACTTCAGTAAATCCGCTTTGTTAGCGCCGCGACTATAGGAGCCACCGCCTAGGTCATCACTAAATCCGTAGAGATAGTTCACCTCGACCTGATCGGGTACGGCATCTGCTAGAAATGCAATCAGTCCGCGTTCTGGATCTACTGCAACGACTTTGGTCGGAACGGTAACATCGTCTTGATCTTGCTCAAAATCAACATTAGGGACTTGCTGAGAATCTACCTCGCAAATCAAAATTTCTTCAGGTGGGATCGGGTTAGGCTGCCCATTGATAAAGATTTGTAGTACCGGACTACTATCATTAAAGTAGCGCGGCAAAGGTAATAGTTTTCCGTGAGTTCGCAACTGTCCCCGTTGCTTGAGTTCACGGGCTAGGAGATTGGATCGTAATGGCGCGGGTAGATTAATTTCCTGAGCTTGCTGAGTGACATCAGTAGCTGTCTGGGGTTGGTTGAACAGAGGGATACTACCGCCCAAAGGATCGAAAGTGAAGCACCGTTCCGCAACAGCACGGGCAGTTCCTCGTTGGATTGGATAGCTCTGGAGTCGCCAAACAAAGATGCCGATGTTGGGGATACCGTATTCCCCCCCTTGGCTTGCTCGACGGACTTCGGTTGTGTAAGCCGCAAATTGCTCAAAGGGTGTTCCAATCTGTGCGATCGCACTTGAGTTACGTAGGTCGATCGTGGCACTGTTCATTCGCTGATGATTGAGATTTTGAGTTGTGGCTAACAACCGCGAAAATTCAATCACTCTTGCTCTCCATCCGGTCACATCCCGCACTAACTGTTCTAGAACCGGGGTCGTACCTTTCCGGCGACGATAAGCTAACGTATTGGCGACATAGGCTCGTCGCTCTTGTTGTCCGTAGGGGCGGGTATCGAGTGGTCGATCGTTCTGGTCGGCTTGTACCAGCGAATTCGTGGGGAAAGAACTGGCGTAGAGTGTTCGCACGTCCAATAGATCGCCCATATAGGGAATTGCCCATTCAACACAGGTTTCAATAAACCAGTTGTCATAGAGAGCGTCAATATCTTCCTCGATCGCAAAGACTTCCTGCTCAATGACTGCCAGCAGTGCTTTTAAGGGTTCTCCCTCTGCCGCATCTCGAATTTGATAGATGGCGGGGAGAAGTCGATAGAGACGATCGCGTGAAGTTTGATTCATAGCTTCTTCCCCTTACAACGTCGAGACAATAGTGAGTTGAGTGCCCTCTGGATTTAAGCGCCAGAGTTGAGCAGGGTAAATCATTCGGGTCTGGGCATCATAGCGAGCGAGTAGGGCAGGGAGCGATCGCGCCAGTGCTTTACTACGCCCCACTTGATAGAGCGCATCTAAATCAACAGCAATCACGCCCTCAACCGATTGGATCGCGCCAATCACTTCTGAGGCAGTGACGGCTTGCCCAAATTTGCGTTTCTCAAAGGCAAAGAAATGGGTCAGCGTTTGTCGAATCGCTGTGGCGACGACTTTGGCTTCATAGCGTAAATCGAGCAATAAACGGGCTTCTAGATTGAATAGAAGTCGTTCATAAGAGTCAACCTGAACTTGTTGAATGGGATCTCTGGCATTGTCGATCGCTTCGACGAGCTTTGTGTAGAGATTTGAATCTTTTACAACCTCACTGCCTTGAACCCCTGCAACGGTAATATGAACCTGTTGAGTTTCGCCATTCCACAGGGGTAACGCTTGGGCTTTGCCAATGCCCGAAAAGCCTTGGGCAAAGTCTTCAAAATCGCGAATGGAAACAATGCGATCGAGAGTTCGCACAGTTGCGGGTGCGTTGGACTTTGCTTCGCTCATCGATTCCGGTGGTGCACCGCCTGTAGCAGGTAACGGATTTGTCACCTCCGAAACACCGAGCGGACGGGTTTTGAGTAAACTCAGTTGATCAGCTTTTAAGTTGCCTTCTAGCCCGATGCCCGTTCGATAGAGCGCTGTGATATTCTCCATGCCACTGGGAAGCCGTGCGCCTTTCGTGCCATCTCCAAACGTGATCTGGGTCGTTCCATCATCCTCAATCCGAACAATGTAGTGTTGGTCAGTCGGTTTGAGCGGATAGAGCGAAGCAGCTTCCTTCCAGAGTACGCCATTGACTCGGACGGCTAAAGTGCTATCTGATCCTCTTGCGTTGGATGCAGGAACATAGGTGAGCGGGGGCTTTTTCAGGACGAATCGCTGGTTCGGCTGATGCCCATCGCCACTGCCTAAAACTTCCCCGATCGTTGCACCATGTGTACCGAGTACAACATTTGCATAGATCCGAACAGTGACCGGATCGTAAGCGTATCTCAAGGACTGTTGGAGCGTCAAGATAGGGCGTTGTTGCCCGGTGGGTGGGTTCTCAATTATGGCGATTTCACTCACCCTCGCGCTATCGGTTAAAGCAGGAAGTAACATAACTGTGCTGACGAGAGCTTCGGTCATTGTGAAATCACCCTGAAATCCGTCCTTATCCATCAACTTCCACAGTAGAGCGTTCTCCTGAGTTAGAATTGGAGCAGGTGGCTCTAGAACTTCGAGGATGTCCCCCCGTTGAACAGGTTTGGGATAGGAACCTTCGGGAGGCTGCAAGATGCCAATTCCACCTACTAGAAGGTGGTGTTCTGAGTTGGGGAGGGCAGCGCTAGTTTGCCTTGGAGGAGCGGGCAAGATGGCTCGTATATCTAAGTTGGTTACATTAGGCTTGACGGCTTCCCAGGACTCTCCATTGTTTGTGGAGCGGAACAATCCATCTTTAGACGTGCCAGCCCAAAGGACATCACCATCGATCGCGAGGCAGCGAATCTCTAAATCGGTCAATCCAGTGTTGATGGCAGTCCAGCGATCACCGACTGTCCGCGTTTCTTCAGGACTTGAACGAAAGACTCCGCTGCCCGCCGTTCCAGCAAAAACATAGTGATCGTTACTTTCTAGCGTGGTGATGTTGCGGTTGGTGAGACCCGTATTAATCGTAAAAGTGGTGCTTGTGGTTAGGTCAGGACGGAAGGGACGATCAAGAATCAGTCGATCGAGCTTTAGTTTTCTCTCTGAATCAAATTCAGAAGTGATTTCAAGCACTGTTCTGCTTTGCTCTGCTGCATTGATGACATCTCCTGGTTGCAATTGAGTGCTGAAAGTTGTGCCTTGACCTGTGGCGCTCGTGCCCTCGGTCGTAATCGTGCCAGTTGCTTGTCTGATGTCTGTGATTTGTTGCCAAATCAGGAATTCTGAGTCCG
The DNA here is from genome assembly GCF_039962495.1 of Leptolyngbya sp. AS-A5. Classification (NCBI taxonomy): domain Bacteria; kingdom Bacillati; phylum Cyanobacteriota; class Cyanophyceae; order Leptolyngbyales; family Leptolyngbyaceae; genus Leptolyngbya; species Leptolyngbya sp. AS-A5. Next base: position 18,310 of record NZ_JAMPLL010000033.1, read on the forward strand.
TGCAACGGAAGATGCCATCTTGTATAGTGCCAGCAAAGGTTAAGGTGGAATTGTTTTTTGGATAACGGGTGAGGGAGTGGACATCTGTGTTGTTGAGTCCTGTTGCTCTCCAGTTTTTCCCGTCATCAACAGAGCGGAATAGTCCACCATTGAGGGTGCCGACTAGAAGTTGGCGATTTAGATCCGAATAAATCACCCGGATATCGGTGTAGCTTAACCCGACTTTTGTCTCCCAGCTTTTACCGCCATCCTTAGACGCAAACAGACCGCTAGCTGTCCCTACAAAGATAGAAGAATTATGAGATCGTAATGCCTGAATGTCTTTGGTTTCTATATTTTCGCTAGCCGATTCCCACTCAACGATCGGTTCCCAGAGTTCTCCATTATCGTTAGATCGAAAGAGTCCTTCTGTCGTGCCTGCTAGGAGACCCTTACTGTAGAATGCAAGCGATCGTACTTGTGTATTCGTTAAACCCTTCGTTTTTCTTTCTACGGAATACGCCTTATCGTTTTTACTTAGAACAGCAACACCACCAATCTCATTTAACAGGGCGCGTGGATGTTGACCACTCACGATTAGAGTTTGATTGCGATACCGTTTTTGGACAAATTCATTTAGAAAAACCGTGTTGTTCCGAATCGGATCTTGGAAGATATCCATCTGGCGATCGCCAACAGTCAATGGTTCCTGTACTAGTTCTAGGGATTCGCTTTGAGCTAAAACTATTGTTCTTCGAATATCAAACTTACTACGATCAATTGCGGAGTTTAGCGTAACACGGGTAATTTGGCGTGTTTGAGCAAGTTGGCTCTTTTCAATTAGGAGTAAATTATCAACCTTAGATTCAGAAGATACACTTTTGATTTTGTCAATTTTGGGACTATTAGAGTTTTGATCATCAAATAATGCAATCCACTGCTTCTCTAGAATTTTTGGGTAAAGTGCGTCGAGATCAATTTGATCTGCTGCATTTTCAGGCTGAAGTTTAGGATTCAGCCAATCTTGAATTTTCTGCCATTCTATTTTCTTAATTTCGTTAGATTCCATAACGACTTCGACAGTGCCAGGAGCGTTGTGACCATAGGGAGCAGCAGTTTGACGAAAAGCAAAAAGTTGGGGATTTTGTAAGAGCTTGTCAGCTCCTGGATAACTCACCTCCCAATGCACCATCGTGTAATCTTGCTGAGCATTCACTCCTACACTTTTCAAGCGTAAGAGATGCTGGCTACCATTGGGTACGTCATCAATGAGCAGAATAAGATCACCGGGTTGAAGGAGTGTATTAATCCCTTTGATATAAAGTTGTCGTGTTGTACTGTTAATCTGTTGCGGACGACTTGCACGAGGCTTGAGATTATTCCACTCTACACGCGCGAGAAAATCTTCACTCGTTTCAAACGTCTGCGGTAATTCATCTTCCTCTGGAATACTGACAATCTGTGTTCCCTTGGGAACGGGCGTAACATCAGGCGAACCGGGAGCATCCTCCAGCGTAAAAGCAAAATAGGTACTCGCAGCAACACCAGGATTTAGCTCATAGCCGATCGTTCGAGCCAGTTCCAACACCGATCGTCGTTCCGTTGCTGTCCGCAAATACCCTTCATTTGCAATCCGTTCTTGATAAAACGTCAACACATCTGCAAGCACTGACCAGGCATCTAGGAGCGCGATCGCAGTATCATCGCTACCGCGTGTGGTTAACTTGAACAATGGACCTGGCTGATCGCCTTGTCGCAAACTATCGCGCAACAACTCGACCAGTCGCTTGCGAGATGAAGTATAGTCCGTAATTCGATATGCAAGTTGCGGCAATCCTGCACGATTTTCAGGGGTTCGGGGTTTGTTCATAGTCCGCCCTCCAGTTGAAACTCAATCCTGCCGTTTTCAGGAGAGCTTGGATCATTGTCCAAGCGAGCAATCTCTAGTAAATCAAAGGCAATTTTTCCTAGTTCTAAAGAGCGTCTGCCCTGTTCTTCGGATTCCACCCAGCGCTTAAATCGGGTTACATTCACCGACTTAACACCCTCGACCGCGATCGCCGTCGCAATCACTTGACTCAGGTAGACCGGATCACCAAAGCTGAAGCGATCGGGATGGAAAAAGCCCTTCTGTTTGTTCACCAAGATTTGCTTACTAAACGCATCGATCAAGGCTTTCTGGATCGCACTCCGGAAGTACCCCTCCTTCACCTCCACTGCCATTGCAATATCAAGCGCCACAAAGCGAGGATTTTCAATCTCAATGTCATGCCCAGCAAGGCGAAACTCCTCTAAAAACGCCAATAGCTTTTGCTTGAACTCCTCATCGATCGATTGTCCCCCATCCCGATCGACCGTAATAAAAATCGTGTGCCAACTACCCGTCCAGCGACGATCCGCGATCGCATTTTGCACCCCCGGAAATTGTTTCGCGCGATCGGCATAGTCTGCTGCTGTCACTGCTCGTCGCTGCACCCGAAACGCTTGGGGAGCATATTGCCGAATCTGTTCGATCGGCTCTGGATCGACCCCGCCTTGTGCAGGGAGCGGATTGTGTGGTGCAACGATTGGAGTTTCGTCTAGGTCGATGGTGGGTCGGAAGGCAGAAAAGGCGAACCGTTGATCGTCAGTTAGATTTTCCGGCACGATCAGGAGATTGGCGATCGCTCCTGCACCAACATTGCCAGTGCTGCCATTGCCCACGCGATAAGTCGCATACAAGCGCATCTCTGTCGTAGGTTTCTTGCCTAATGCGTCATCCCCAAAGCGCAGATATACCCGTCCATCCTCCTCGATTTCGACGACAAAATGCCGCGCAAATCGATCGCTAACTAATAAATCCCGTTGTGCCTCCCAGCGCAGTCCGGCTTCGTTGATGCCAGAAGGCGGACGAGTTTCCCACACTGCGATCGCAGGACGAGCATCCCGCAATTCCCACTGCATCGCAGCACTCGCAGGCTTCTCTGGATCGAACAGTACCCACTGGTTTTGCTGAGTATAAACATAGCCCTGTTGCGTCAACGGTGCTTCCTGCAAGCAGGGGCGCGGCTTCAGGCGACTCCAACCTGGAGCTTTCCAAAGCTCTTCCGGTAGGGGATTTGCTTGAGCTTTAGGAATCGTACAGCCTGCATCGACCAGAACAACATTGCCCCGCGCTACACTGATATCGAGAATCGGATTCCCTTGATCATCTACGTTCGAGATTTGTAAGTCAAACGGCAGGGCATCCTCCGCACCCCAGCGAATGTTCAAAATGCTTGTATTCGTTAGCCGATCGGTGGTCGCTGTAACCCTCGTTAACCGGACGACATGGCGATGGCTTCGATCGAGGTCGATCGGAGAACCCGATTTAGATCCTTTCACCTCTTCAAACACCAACACGCTACCCCGTTTAAGCAACTTTTGTAGATTTGGATTGCTCACTTCCAGCGTTGCTTGAGTGGCTCCTTGCGGGAGACTACATTGCTCATCTTCCCAGGTATAAAACTTAAGCGTATTCAAACAGGAATACAGCGTAATATCATGCAAGGTCTCAAAGACCTGCGCTCCCGCATTGAGCGCATCCTGCAACTTTTCGCTGCTGAGAATTCCATTACGGAAGATGGAGCGCGTCAGAAGCTTTACACCCGGACGGTTTTTCTCAACCGAAGGACCTAGAAGCGTTATTCCTTCTAGATTCTCGCTGGGTGGATTGAACTCTATCACAATCCAAGCACGAGCATTGCACCCATCGTGGATGAGATAGTCCAACAGACGAGCATGGCGACGAATAGAGACCCGTTTGCGGGCGGTTCCTAGATAGGCTTCTGTAGCGACAGCATCCTGATAGTAGCTGAGATAGTCGCCTGTATAAGCTAATAGTTCCACCAACATCACGCCAATGTCAGACGGATTCCGCTCCTTCCACTTCGGCATGGTTTCTGACAAGCGATCGAGCATCAGTTGCCGAAAACTGGCGTAATCTTTCGCCAGGTAATCGATCGCAGGCGGCGGTAGTTCAGCATCTGGGAGCGGATCTGATGTTTTGCAGTCAAATTGGCTTAGCTTCTCAACCCAGAACGAGAAGGAGACTTGAGTCAGTTGCGAATCAAATCCATCGGGCGGGTCTGGATCATCGTCAGAGGTAAACGCAGAGCGCACCAGCCGCAGTGTGTACTTGGAATAGTCTCCGACTTGATTGGTACGCACCGTCAAAACATTCGTATTTGCAGTCACCGACTCCACAGATAAGTTCTGAATCCGCGATCCTCCTAAGATCTGAATATTGTCTTCGCTTAACTCAACACCCACATCTGCCAGCGATCGCAGCAAATATACAACCAGCGTTTTTTGATCTGTTAGCACTTCTAGATAGTCAATCCCATTCAGCATCGGCTGTCCATTATCCGGTTGGCTGCGGACTGCTTGCCGTCGCCGCTCGTTTTTACAACGGTACTGAGTCGGCATCTTAGGGCACCTCTTTGCTATACTTTGCCATTTGCCGCTGTTGATTTTGTCGAACAATGTACAGAACGGTCACTTCTAAGCGGGAGTCAATGCGCTCTACATCTACCGCTTCTAGCAAAATCAGATCTCCTAACCATTGTTCGATCGCACCTTGAACAAGCAATTGCACAGCAGCAGCTAATTCAGTTGCATTCGGCGCAAAGATCAGTTGTTGTAGCCCACTCCCAAAATCAGGACGATTCACCCGTTGTCCCGGTTCTGTAAACAACACTTGCTCAATCATCTGGCGAATGTGGGGATCATAATCCACCTCTGCCGATCGTCCACGTCCATCAATGTAAAAGGGATAGTTAATTTGCATCGCTACACTCCCTTAACCCGTTGTTGCGTTACTTTAATGTTGGGCGGACCCTGAGGAATTTCCTCTACACTCTTGCAAAGCCCTACGCTGTTTTGCAGAATCACCGGACTACCGTTCACTTTGACGCGGGTGGCAGGCACTAGCCATTGCACTTTGACACAGGGTTGCGGTTTGGGTCCGACTGTAAACACACACCCCGCAACGAGATATTGATCCTTTAAGGTAGCAACAGGTTGGCTACTGACTTTGACGCGGGGACTGCTGACGATCGTTGAAATTAGCCCCGATTGATGGGGACAAGTTGCGATCGCGCTCACATGAAAGACGTTGCTGCCCATCAGGTCACCTCCAGCGCTGTGTCATTGATTTTGACGCTCGTAGGTGCAGCTTTAATCGTTCCAAATGCCCCTGCGGAAATCTCAATTCCAGAGGAATTAAACACGAGCTTGAGCGGTTGCTTAGCTCCAAGGGGGTCGGCTTCGATCGTCATGCCTTTCGCACTCATGGTAATCGTGATGCCTTTCCCTCCGCTGGCAAACGCTTTAAACACAATCGTTTCCTCCCGTGACTGCGCCTTGGCCTCATCCGGGAGTTCTCCGTTGCCCCAGAAACAGCCGCTCCAAATCGGATAGTCCGGATCACCCCCCTCAAACTCGACCCACACATTACTCCCCACCGGAGGAATGGTGAATAGTCCGATTCCTTTTCCCGCGTAGGGTGTGCAGGGCATTGCCCAGCTTTGTTTGCCTTCTTCAAAAACCGAGGCAACGTTCACCTGCACCCGACCGAGATTGAGCGGGTCTCGATCGACAGTAACTTTGCCCCGGTACTTCCCAAAAAATTGCTGCATCTCTTCAATCCTTGCTATACGGTGCTGCCGAGTCCTTCGCGGGTAATCGTAAAACTCTGTTTGTAGTCTCCTTTGCTGATTTTGTGCGTGACGCTTTTGACGTAGTACAGTCCGTCATAGTTAAAGCCAACACCCCGCAGGGTCACAACACCTCGAACCTGCAAGATGCCACCGTAGGAGGTCGCGTTCAAGTCGCCCGTCACGGTCACAACATTGTCTACTGATCGATCGGTAGTTGCCTGTGCCCGTGCGGCAGCTTGGGTGGTGTCTCGTCCGGTTTCCCGAAAGCGCTCTGTGCGGCGGTGGGTCTGTTGGGTGAGGGCAGGTTGAGCGGAGAGGGCAGGACGATCGCTGGTGGTTTCCGACACGGACTGGACTTGATTGGTGCGGCGGTCTTGAACTTTGCCTTTCACCTCGGTCGCCGACATCGCATTATTTTGAAAGTTGATGGCAGTAATGTTGGTGAAGGTTCCCATATTGACGGTTAAAGCGGGTTGGGGTTGCGTCCTACGCTGCGGTGGACCCCAGTAGGCGGTGTTGGTGCCCGATGTAGGGCCGGGGATAACATAGAAGACATGAGAAAATCGGGCTGCGATCGCTTTGAGGTATTCCAGATCAGTGACCTGCTGAGAGGGAATCCGCTCATTGCTAGTGGGACGGTCTTTGAATTGGGGGCTAATGACGTTCGGTACCAAGCCATACTTGGCGTATTGTGGCTGCGAAATCACCATGTGCGCGATCGTGGCTTCATCCTGAGCCGGATGCTCGACCGATTTTTTCTCCAGATCCATGATCACGCTGACATCTTCGCCCGTAATAGCAAAGGTGGAGTTGCCAGGTTCAGTGCTGGGCGAAAACTGATGGTTCGTGATCACACCGTCCATCAAGACCTGAGCAGTTGCTCCGATCGTGACAATCAGAATTACCCGATTGAAGACCTTGAGCAGGGGATCTTTTAAGAGTTGATAGTCTTTCATGTCGTTGCGATTGGCTCGCCCTAACTGAAAGACGATTTGAAAGCCAGAACGTCCCTCGTCGCTTTGGGTGACTTCCACGCTTTTGAGCGCTTCTACGAGCGATCGCGGTGCAGGTCGAGGAACATTTTCACCAATGAGTAGCGTTAGATTAATTCCCGGCATCGTTCAGTCCTCACACTTGAGGGGTGGGAATGCGAATCAGTTGACCAATTTCAGCAGTGAGGTCTTCTGGGTTCATGGTGTTGTTGGCATCACAGACCTGCCAGAAATGCAACGGATCGCCCAAGGTGCCAAAGGTGATTAAGTCGAGGCGATCGCCCTCAATGATGGTGACTTCCTGAAGAAGTGGCAGTGTTTGTCCCTGGGGCAGAAACCGACGCAGTTTGTAGGCGACTTTGCGCCCATCTGGAGTGATGTATTCTCGCGTTTCTAAATTGTAGTAGCGGCTAGTATGTTCAAACATCACGAACCTCGCTTTAGCAATTGCAAATTTAACGGAGGCGTGCTGCAATATCCACACCTGTAATTGCGGCTGGATTGCTAATACTACCTTTCTGCGCCATGCGTTCTTTCGCCTTGTGGTGTGCCAGGAACAATCGAGCACCGCGCTGTCCCCAGGGCAAGTCGCCATAGTTCAAGACGCGCAATCCCAGTGATACTTTTGCCCGAATCGGGTTGAGGTTCACATCGTAGGCTTCTTCGGTGATGCTAAATTCGGTTAATCGCACGGGTAGCACCCGTTTGCTTCCCCAAACTAGCAAAGTCATGGGCGCTTCCATAGGCACAATCTCCAGCATCCCCCGATCCGCCATGCTCATGTTGGATTCCACTTCTGCACTTGTGGGATAGATCAAGGTTTCTAGGGCAGAGAGTTGGGGATAGACCCCAAATTCCACGGCGACATCTTGAGTATTCTGGGCTTGTTCTAATTGATCAGTGGCATCTAGCTCAATGTCGAGTTTGATGCTTTCAGCAGGTGCGCCTTCTAGTCTCAATGCTTCAGAGCGGCTTCCTTGCGCCTCCCCCGCAGTTTGGGGTTGGAGGGAACGAGACAGGGTTTCAGGGTTATATTGAAATGCGATCGTGCTAAGGATCGTATTGGTGGTTGGAGCAACTGCAACGATAGCCCCTTTAAATAGTTTGGGTGAACCAGGGAAAGTAGTCACGGAGGCAAAGATCCTTTCCTAAAGTGTGCTTGAAAATCGGGACAGTATTTTTATAGACTTATCGAAATTGCGGGAGCCTTAATAAACATTGGTTTCAGGATTAGCTTAAGAAAGCTTGAAACTCTTCTATCATGAGCGTTTGAATGCTCTTTGGCTTTAGTTCTTGGCAATGAAATCTTATGAGCTACGCGGTTGCTTCTAGTTTCGAAACACAGTCCAACTCCGAAAACTCTTGGTAGCTTGAATTATTTGATGCGCTGCGAATAGCTTCAGACTAGGGTTTTAGCTTATTCAGAGAATGGATATACTGAGCAGTGTTATTTTTACACAACACCAAAATACAATGTCTCAATTGAGTTTGCCATCTTTGTAAGCTTTCTGCTAAGAAAGTTAACGACTGTTCATGTTGAGGCTGTAAAAAGCCAACTTGCTATTCTTAATTACAGGAGCACTGTTCTTATAGAACCCATTTGGGATCTTTTTGAGGTGTCTTCAAGGCTAGTAATGCCTCGATCTTATGATTCAGATAGTTCTTGAACCACGATTTTTCTCCTAAATCTATAAGCTGCTCGAAACGGGCTTCCTGCTTACCTTTGTATTTCAAGAAAAGATCCCAAATGGGTTCTATAGTGTGGAACTACTAGCCGTCAAGCTGTCTTCAGGAGCAGGAATGCGCTGTTCAAAATCGATCCAAATTCGTTGATCATTACGGCAATCATAGGCGCGGCAGACTGTGGGGCGATGCTCATATACGCTGCAACCTCTTGTGGTGCGATCGCAATGCACACAGTATCCTTCTGCGCTCTGACGAATTTGATAGGGTTTTGAGTAATCCCACGCAATAATTCGTTCATCTAGGTCTTGAAACGAGAGTGGAAACGATAGCTTACAGCAGCGAGCTTTACACAGATGGAGGCGGGATTGACAGTCAATCTGGGGCAAATTGCCTAGGGTGTATTTGTCGATCGGGTCCGCAAGTTGTACATGGGCACGTTCCTTTAACCGAGCTTCTTCTTTGTCTAGAAATTGTGCACGACGCTCTTCTAGGCTTTGAGGGTCGAGTTGCCCACTTTCACTAGCTCGTCCATCAAAGCGAACAGCGTACTGACCATATCAACGAGGTCGAGTTTGGTTTGCATTGCCATCAGGTGAAGAAAGCGTAGTCCTGCATCGAGATCTTGGCGCAGCGCCTCTGGAACTTGTTGAAACTCGTCTCGGCTGAGCTGGTTTGAAGGAGGACGATCGTCTTTAGCATTAATCATCGTGTTTTAGAAGAATGATAGGTTTTTGGGGGTGCTGCTCCTTGTTGAACAACGTGAGTGAGTTCGTGGGCAAGGAGATGCTGTCCAGTAGCCGTTTCTGGTCGATAGTGAGTTGGGTTGAAGAAGATATCTTGTCGGCGAGTAAAGGCTTTTGCGTGAAGTGCTTGCGTGGATGGTTGCTCAGGATGCACACGAACTTGGCTGAAGTCATGGTGGAAACGAGACTCCATAAAAGTGCGGGTAGATTCTGGTAGCGGTTGACCGTTGCCTTGCCGAGTACTGAGGTACTGTTCAAGTGCTGGGGTTACGGTGGGAGCTTGTCCTGGTTCAGCTTGGGCTTGCACGGGTTCATCTTCTTTCTTCTTGTTTTCCTTGTCGTGCTTATCTTTATCCGCTTTGACTGCCTTTTCCTCTGCGCTGACTTTCTCTTTTTCTGCCTCTTGTTTTTTGCGTTCGGCTTTATGAGCAACTTCTTTGGCGGCTTTCTTTTTCTCTTCGTCTGCGGCAGGCTGTCGCTGTAAGGGAGCAGTTGCGCTGAGTTGAAGTCGCCCGATCGCAGGCACTGGACTAGAAGATTGCATCACCCGATCCGCAGCGCGATCGGCTTCTTGTTCGTATCTATCGCCAGGTTGCCCTACTTGTAGCTTGGGTTGGAACACAGGTGGACGGGCAGGCACTTGGCTGAAGTTCCGTCGGAAGCTTGATGTGGAGAGGGGTTGAAAATTTTGGTCGTGTTCGGCTGCGATCGAGCGAGTGCTCGATCGCTGAAGCAATCCTGACACGGACAAACTATCTGTTTTTTGGGGATTGGCTTTTCGGGCATCGAACTGCTGACTCATGAGCGTCCCCCTTGGGATTAGAATGTGGCGATGGATCTTTCTTCTATCTTTCTTCTATCTAATGCTATCTCTTTCTGTTTGCTGGGAAATTGCAAGAATTATTGATGGTCTGATTGCGCTTCGATGTGAGCAATCGCTTCTGTTGGCGATCTCTGACCCTCTATTACGGCTTGGATGCCTGGGAAGTAATGATCCATCATCATGACATTGACGTAGACCAGTTGCTTGATCAAGTCAGAGGTGAGAAAATCGCCTTCTACGTCGATGCTGGTTTTGTAGCGAATTTCTCCATCGTTGAAGTCCATCTCGAAGTTGCCGCTGATTAAGCCATAGTTGGCACGAGTGAGAAATTCTGCGATCGTGAGTCGTTTATCTTCTGGAGCAAAGTCAGGATAGATGGAGTAGAAAACGAATTGCTCTTCGCGTTCTCTGGCTTGGGCATAACAGTTCCATTTACCGTTCTTACCTTGGCAGACAACTTGCAAGGTAGACTGTCCCTGAAGCTTGGTAAATGTCCAATCGTCTTCTGTGAAGAATTCAATGGTGCTTTCCAAGATAGAATCATCACTATCGCTTTTGGTTTCAGGAATGGCGAGATCGAGCCAAGTGTCAAACCCGTCAAACAGTGATGTAACGCCTTTGAAAAGGTCTTCAGTGATGTCCTGAGTTGCAGCAGTGAGATTAGCAGCAGCCCAGTCCTTAATAAAATTAGTGATTCCTTCGGCAATCTCCTCACTAGAGGCTTTTGGTTGGTTGAGCAGTGCTGGGTTGACGTAATTCCAGAGAGTGGTGTAACCCGTTTCACCGGACTCCTGTTGTTGCTTTACAGACAGACAAAACCAGCTTTCGGTACAGAGTAGGGGATTGAGTGGGGATTCTGAGTTTTCTCCTACAAACTGTTCGGCTTGTTGTTGGCTGAGGGCTTGTAGATAAGCGATCGCTTCTGCTTCGGTTTGGGCGTGGTCTAGGAGTTGGGGAAGTAGATTGGAATGGAGAGTGGCTTCGAGTTGAATGGGGCAATCAAGGAGAAAGTCTCCATTAGAAAGTGGCATGCAGAATTCAGATTTGAGATTAAAGAGGTTTTCTGTAGATATGTACTGATATATCTTGGGGTTAACCCGAACAATTAACTGGCATCCATTAACTTCCTTGCTTTGCCTTACAAAAACGAGGTCAATTTCATGCAAGGATGGCGGTGTAGCTAAGAAATTTTCTAGCGTTAATTTCTTAGCTACACGAGGTGTTTCGACTTGTGTATTCATTCATCCTCTTAAAAATATGTTCAAAAATTTGTGTCAACTCGTTACCTTGTCTACCGCCCACAATTCACTCACGGGCAAATTGTGAAGGAACCAGCAGGATTTAATTAACATAACCCCTTTTATTAATTTAGATGATCAAAAAGGGGTTATGTTAATCTATCTCAGCTTAGAAAAATCTGTCTTAGGAAAAAGTTTAGGCATCAGTGCAGAGAATTGATCATACTGCGCCTTGTAACCATCAATGGTCTTATCAGTGACGATCAGAAGCTGCCAACGAAAATATCCTCTTGTATCTAGAAGCAAATCTATATAGGTTGAGAAATCAGACCGAAGTTCATTAATTCCGTAATCCACACTATGATACTTCAATTTGGAATTCAATCTACCATTTTCTCTTTGGAAACACACACATCCAGAATCTTGGCCATCGAAATAATCAAGTGGTTTAAGCCTTTTAAATGGTTCGCTTTGAGCTTCATCCATCCATCCAAACCATAAGTCGTTAAACCATTCATCGTCATTCCAACCTGCAAAGACCCTTTCTAATGGTAATAGATGAATACTTCCTATAATTTGATCAGCTCCTTGTAGCTGAGCTTCATCTTCCTCCAAATCAGCACTCCACTCAAGCTCCAAACCACCAACTTGTTGATAGAAATTAGAAACAGAATAATCTAATTTAATAGCGAAGTCTTCTTCAATTTCAGCGATCTTTTCTTCATTAATTGCTGGATAAGAATTGTTTTTAATAATATTAATTCGAGGGTGATTTTCAAGTTCGCTTATCATTGCCTCAAATCTTTTCATGCAGTTCATCATACTAATAATCTCCAAAGATCTTAGAAGTCAGATAAATTATCTGGGATATTCTTTTTCAGATTAACAATTAAGCTTGGATCATTCTTAATCTCTTGCTTAACCGCAGAATTCTTCTCAAATTTTGTCCAGCCAGCATATCCCCCTACTGGTCGATTATCTATAACTCTCTTCATAGCCGCACCAGATACATAATTAAGTCTTCTTTCTGCATATCGACTTGACATCGTATTTAAGTTCGGTGCAGTTTTTGTACCTTTTGGACCAGGTTTTGTGATTGGCAAGGAGCCGCCTTCTTTTATTAGTTTCCCTTTATCATCTTTGTATTCATAAGCAATATCAATTCTCTCAGCAAAAGCTTTATAGTCAGCATCTTTTCCATAGGTCAATCTACTCTCATATTTCAATACTTTTCCCTTCTTAATTAGCTGATACGCAGGGGTTTCAAATTGACTTTCCATCAATTTGTTCTCACTTTTTTGTCCAGGTGTCAAGTTCCATACCTGATTTCCTGGTCCATGTAGCTTCTCGCTGAGTAAATGCAGCCTCACATAGTACTTAGCATAATCAGGAATTGTTTCGATGTGGGTAGACCACCCTTCCAAATCAATCTGTCCGGCTCGTGAGCCTTTGGTGTTACCTTGTTTTCTAGTTAATGGGTCAGCCTTAACATACGAAGCTTTGTTACCTTCCATTGCATATGTTACTTGAGTTTTTGGTACACTAACTTTTACTGCTGCATCAAGATCAACGTCATTCGGTCCAATATGAACATGGAAGTCTAGATCATTATCTTCCGCGTCTTCTGTGAGAGATTTGAAGCTAATTTTCAACTTAACGGGCTGTTCAAGTTGTTTGTTATATTCACCTTCTAACTTTGCTGCCTGTTGTTCTTTTTGCTGGCGCAATTCGTCATAAGGTATTTCTTTAGCGGATTCTTTTGCTAAAACTTTTACAACAGCTTTAGCAATCTTGGCATGCTTTTTCTCAGATTTCTTCTTGTCCTTATCTTTCTTTTTGTCCTTATCCTTCTTTTTGCTCTTATCTTTACCGAAACCAAGCTTTTTCTTGATTTTTCCAAGAAAAGCTTTTGCTTTTTTCTTAGCTTTCTTGACTAATGCTTTTGCTTTTTTCTTAGCTTTCTTGACTAATGCTTTTGCTTTTTTCTTAGCCTTTTTAACAGCGGCTTTCCCTTTCTTAATCAGACTCTTCACTTTCTTCGAGATAGTTTGGAAGAGCTTACTCTTCTTAACCTTCAAAAAGAAATTCTCGATCGCCTTCTCAACCTTCTTGCGGAGCTTCTGAATCAGTGCTTGAACCTTTTTAGTAAGATTGCCAATGCCTAATAGCGAAGCCAAAAGCCCAATAATGAGCGGTAAAGACTTGGCAAGAGCATTCTCAATCAATTGCGCTGCACCAGATGTTGCACCTCGAGCAATAGCAGCAACAGCATCAATCACTGAACTAACAAAGTCAGCAATTTGTGCAGCCTTCTCCACAAAGAACATCACAATGTCATAGATCGCCATTGCTGCTTTCACAAAGGCAGCAGCCGGGTTGAGTAACCCGATAATCCACTTCACACCTGCCTGAATTACTTGAGTGACGAGCATATCCTGAATCTGATCCATCACCGTTTCCTTCAGGTCGGTGAATTGCTCTTTCACTTGCTCCCATAGTCCTATTGGCCCTTCTTTCATTAGGACTTGGAAGATTTCTGCTCCTTTTTCTACTCCTTTCTCCAGGGCTGAGACAACTGGCTCACCAAAAATTTTCACCGCCTTTCCACGGATAAGAGGCCAGCTCAATCCGAGAATTTGCACGACTAGCTTAAAGATACCTTTCAGGCTGAAGACGTCATCTGGAATGGTGATTCCTGCCGACCCTAGGCTGCCTGTCAACCAAGCAATAAAACCAGATTGTAAGTGTTTGAGAATATTGCTAACAAAGTTATTAAAGCCCTGCTTTAGACCTCCCACTAGGTTGCTCAAAAAACCAATAGGGTCTTTGATTATGAGTGCTGCTACATCTTGAACTTTTGCTAGCACGTTCTCAAGCATCTGCTTCAGCTTCTTAATCGTTTCGATCGCGCCTTGAACCTTCTCCTTGGCTTTATCCACCCAACCCTTATTTTCTTCCTGCCGCTTCTTAATATCCTCATCGATCGCATTCAGGTTCTCCTGATACTTTTCAACCAAGGTATCAATCAGTTCATCTTGCTTGCTATTGACTTGTTCCTCTAGCTGATCAAATTTCTCTTGAATCTTGTCTGCTGCCTCTTGCCCAACTTTTTGCAGCGATGGTTTCAGTCCCGCTACATACGTCTGGATTTCTTTTTTGCCATCAGCAATCCGTTGTTTCGCTTGATTGAGTGTGTCAGCAACATAGTTTGCAATGCCCTTCAGGACTGCCTGCATTGAATCAATGTATGACGCTCTCCCTCGAACAAAGATAATGTTTACTTCTGGTGGCAAGCCCGTAAAGGCATCAGCAACGCGCGTTCCCCAACCACTGACATCGTACCAAGCCCCATAACGCTTCTCTTTGTAAGCGTCCATTTCCTTATCAACATAGTTCGTAAACTGTTGCTTCGCCACCTGAGCGCCAGCATCAAAGCGTTTGTTAACCTCATCATCTAGCGTCTTAAGCTTTTCAGTGACATCAGTCTTAGTCTTCTCATAGATACCGTTAATGTGATTAGCGACCTCTACTCGCTCTTGTTCATCTTTACTTTTCGTCCCTTTTTGCTGATCCTGAACTTGAGTGAGAAGCTGACTACGCTGTCCAAACATTGCTTTTGTCTGGGTCTGTTCAGCCGTTTCTGCTTGCGTTTGAGCGTTTGCCAAAACTCCTTGTTCATCCTTGCGGTAGGCATCTGGGGCTGTTGCCGCATCCGTTTGAGCGGATTTTTTCGCATCCAACGCTGCCATAAATTGTGGCTCATTGGACTCTGCGAATTGCTTTTCTGTCACTCCTGCCCCAGACATCTGCTGGTCGAGTTCTTCGCTATTTTTCTTGAACGGTTCCGAAACCTCAGCTTCTGATTTCGGCTTCGGAGCAGCCTGAGCCGCATTCAAATCCGGCGGTTGGGCACCCACATCCGGTTTCTCTAGCGGTTTGACTGGCTTCGGCTCAATCCCGCTCGTATTCGGTGCTTCTTGATTCTTTTTAGCAATGGGATCAGTCGTTTTTTGCTTTTCATCTGTTACCTGGGAAGCAACATCCCGTTTCACAGAGTCAATCCGATTGTTCTGCTTGAACTCCTTCGCCTCGTCTTCAGTCGTCGGCGTAATTTTCTTAATCTTCTCTAGTAAGGCAGCAACAAAGGCATCTGCATTAAATGTTCCTGGCTTTTGTTGATCGAGTTCTTGCACTTGTCGATCTTGCGCCTTGCTCTCCGCATCATTTTTAGGGGGTTCGGATGCAGCCTGTGCTTTTCCAGCTTCAGCCTTAGCAGGGGCGTGTTTTTTCTGCTGCTTGGCAACCCCTTTCGCTTTGTTCACAACAGACTGAAAAGCGGGATCTTCTTGTGGCGATGTCGGTGTCTTTCCGCTTGACTCTGCCGAGGCTACAGGTGATTCTGTCTCCCCTTTTTCTGGAGATGCTTCTGCCAAGTTCTCTTCGGCTTCTTCTGGTTCTGGTGTGGCTTTGCTTGCGGGTGCTGTTGGTAATGGTTTTGTTGATTTGGTACTGGCAGGAGCGAAGGGTCCCTCAAACTCGGTTTCTTCTGCGGGATCTTTGGGTTGCGTAGAAGGGGATGCCGATCGCCGAGAAATTAAAGCGTGTCCAGCAGGCAAGGACTGAACGATCGATGGAACTTCCCCTGACGCGCCCTCAGTTTCCTGAATCGGTAATGCTTGAGGGGGCAATAAACGATTTTGAACAAGACGACGAGGTTTGAGAAGGGGTTGAGGTTGTTGCTGAATCGTATGAGTCAGTTCATGAGCGAGGAGGCGTTTTCCAGAGGAAGTATGGGGTTGGTAATACCCTGCGCCAAAGTAGATGTCTTGTTTAAACGTAAATGCTTGAGCATTCAGATTACGCGCCAAATGATTCGCCTGACTATCGGTATGAACCCGCACTTGACTAAAGTCATGATTAAATCGGGACTCCATGAACTCACGAGTCGCAACAGGTAAAGGCTGACCTTGCCCGCGGCTTGCTTTCAAACGACTGCCTAAATCTGAAGTCACTGTGGGGGTTCGGTGAGGTACCCCTTTCGCCTGAACAGGTTCTTCTTCTTCGTCCTCTTCTGGTTTGGCTTCCTGCAACTCATCGGTCTGGCGCTGAAGTCGCTCTCCTGAAAAGGAACTCAGAACCGGCAAAGATGACAGAAATTTTGCCTGAACAGGTTCTTCTTCTTCGTCCTCTTCTGGCTTGGCTTCCTGCAACTCATCGGTCTGGCGCTGAAGTCGCTCTCCTTGTATGGAAGACAATGGCGGAAGTAATAAAGATGATAGGAATTTTGCCTGAACCGTTTCCTCCTCGTCTGATTCTTCGGCTTCGTTTACCTGCCGTTGCAGTTTCTTATTGTTCTCTGGCTTCAACGGTTGGATAGAGAGCGGTAGTGCAGATTTAGGACATCCTAAACTAGACACAATAGTAGACTCTGGCATCTGCATCACTTGTTCAGCAATGCGATCGGCTTCTTGCTCATACCGATCGTCCGGTCGCCCCACGACCAGCTTTGGTTGAATGACAGGTACCGAACTGACAGGGATACGACTGAAGTTTTGTTTAAAGCGCGAAGATTGGTCAGAGTTTTTCTTCGTCCACTGCTCAGGCTTTTGCTTCGGGTCGATCTCGATCGGCTTCACACCAGAATGTTTCAGCAGACTGTTTTTTATAGCAGCACTTGCTTGGCTTGGATTGGTTAAGTTGGTGAGCCTTACACTCATAAGCTAAACTCCCTCAAGCCTGTTCTAAACTTCTAACCGAATCTAGAGGGGAACTATTTTAAACGATGATTATGAATGCCTTGATGATGCAATCTTTTCTTCGATCTTCTGCAAAACTGTAATGATTGTTTATGCTTTGCTGTAAGAGGACTAGGCAAGCAAAGCGCTAACTTTCGCAACATCTCTTGGCTTTATTCAATGTTCAGATAGATAATCAAAGGCAGCGTTGCAGGATAAATCTATGATTCGTACCTATATCTTTTGGCTCATCGTTGCTCCCACTTCCCTAGCATTTGTACTAGGATTAATTGCCAGTTCTGCTCAAGCTGCAGCAGATAAAATAACTGCTGATTCAACCAAAGGAGATCCGGTGTAATTGCTAAACTCCTCACGACTTGTAGCGTACTGTCCTGTAAAAGCAGAAGTACGCTACATACTGAGACAATTAAACTCAGTGCTATTTTGATTGATTAATCTTTGTTGATGTGTCGGCAGAATCAATCTTCCAAGGAGAATTCTCAGGAAGCTTGATCTTGAGTTGTGTCTCAATGATTTCCCGTAAATCTATCTTGGGCGGAAATTGAATTTGAAATCTTTCACGGATGATCTGCTCTGCCCAATCACCAAATAGTGCTAAAGGCGCAACTAGCGTCACAATCAAGTTGTTCAAAAGCTCCAGAGCAACTTTATCTTGACTTGCGTCGCCTTGTGCTGCCAGCCAATTTCCTAATCTCCAACCACCCCGAAAACCAGCAAGCCAAATCCAGACCAAACCAGCAATGAGGAATAGCCCGACCAGAAGCAACAAACCCAAAAATTTGATCAGCAAGCCTAAGACGATCGCAACAGCACGGACAGATGAGTTATCTTCACTGGTATTGCCTTTTCTCGAACTTCCAAGCGATCGAGTATTACTATAAGAAGGGACAAGTTGCGCATTCATCGTCAATACTCCCCATTATTCTTACAATTTCTTCTAAAGGATATCACTGATTATCCGAACCGTTTAATTGTTAACAGAACTAGATTCAAGATTTTGCCGATTGTTAAGCATTCCATAAAAAGATGAAGATTTCAGATTGAGTATAGTACAAGAATAGTAGATTATGATTCGCTAGAATAGAAAGCAAAACAAGCATTTCAAGCTATTTCTCAATTGACCTCAACTGCTCAGAATCTTCAATTGGACATGGCGGTCTTCTTGATATCTAATCGCCCTGAACAAGTCATCGGTGATGATACAAATCAATACGATTTCAACTAGTGCGACAGTTGTAGATTAGGATTCGCTAAAATAGGGGCTAAAATAGGGGTAGAACAAGCATTTCAAGATATCTTTCAATTGAACTCGACGACTCATTCTCCCCATTTAGACTCACTACAGACTGCTACTCAACATCTGAAAAACCTGACTCGGCAAATTGCTCCTTGCTTCTTTAGAACTGAGAGCAAGCAACGGGCAACGGAGTATCTCAAAGCCCTGATTGCTCCTGTAGAACGTAAAAATAGTTGGCAACTGGCCGAAGCAGCGGGAGCCAGCGACCCCGTTGGATTTCAACATCTGCTTCATCGCGCTCGTTGGGATGCCGATGGCGTGCGCGATGACTTGAGGCAGTATGTGGTAGACCACTTGGGCAGCCCAGAAGGTGTTCTGGTGCTTGACGAAACTGGATTTATCAAGAAAGGAGACAAATCGGTCAGTGTGCAACGACAATACTCGGGAACCGCGGGACGGGTCGAAAACTGTCAAGTGGGAGTATCTCTTGGCTATGCCAGCTCGATTGGAGCCACCTTCATTGACCGAGAGCTTTATCTGCCGAAATGGTGGAGCGAGAACCGAGACCGTTGCCGCACAGCAGGCATTCCAGAGACGGTCGCATTTGCCACCAAACTTCAGCTTGCTCGACAGATGCTCAAACGAGCAATCGATGCCAAAGTACCCGCCGAATGGGTGACAGCAGATGCGCTGTATGGAGGTGACCATCACTTGCGACAGTTCATTCAATCCCAGGGACTACACTACGTTTTAGCGGTCAGCAAAGACCAATCGTTCTGGATTGGCAAACAGGCGCATCGAGTCGATGCGTTGGTCGCACAGCAATTGGACGAGAACTGGCAAACACTGAGTGCGGGTGCAGGGACGAAAGGACAGCGATTGTACCAGTGGACCTATCGCCGCTTTGAGCATCCAGAGCGCTCAGACCTCGAACGTGGAGTGTTCGCAAGAAGATCGCTGCAAGACCCATCTGACTTGGCATATTACCTAGTCCCCAACAAATACCCCGCTTGAACAGCTGGTTCACGTTGCAGGCGTGCGCTGGACAATCGAAACTTGCTTTCAAACAGCAAAGGCGGGGGTCGGGCTAGACCACTACGAAGTACGGTCTTGGCATGGGTGGTACCGCCACATTACTTTATGTCTGTTAGCTCATGCCTTTCTCACAGTGATGACGACCTTAGATTTAGATATTGAGGTAAAAAAAGGGGAACTAAACACAGGCAGTTTGTTCGAGTTCAAGCGCAAACGTGGCCTCTATTACCTATAAGTGTGCGAGAGATGCGGCGTTCACTTGGGCAATGGGTGTTCCAGATCAAGCAGAGTTTTGAACACTTTCTGCACTGGCAGCAGTGGCGCAGGCTTCATCGAAGCATCGCCCAGTACTATCACTACAAGCGACGTGCAGTAGGGGTTTCAGACGATCTACAACTGTAGTATCTTGGAGTTGATGTGCTTAGCGACGCTTGTAATGATAAAACTGGGCAACGGTTTGATGCTGCCGTCGCCACATCGACCAATGCAGTCGAAACAACATCGATTTCTTCAGTTCCCAACCCAGATGCCACAACAATCGGCGAATTTCGGCAATCGACAGAGTAATTATAGACCTCGCTTATGTTTGAAGGTGCGGAACGAATTCAGGTTGCTGCCCCTTTTTCAAGCTGCATTTGCTGAGTTCTAACCACCGTGAGAAAGGCATGAGCCAGACACGATAGCGTGATGTGCCGATACCAGCCTTGCCACGTTCGTACCTCATAGTGATCTAAGCCGACCTCGCCTTTGGCTGTTTGAAAACACATCTCTACTGTCCAGCGCTTGCCGATGGTGTGAACCACCGTTTCGAGCAGGGTTTCGGTGGGCACAAACGCCAGAAAGTAAGCAAGCTCCCCCGGTTGCTCAACCGAGCGGCGTGCGATGTATCACCGTTGCCATCCCCTGTGTTCAGGATGAGGAGTTGCAATCGCTATCCAGTCGAACCAGCGTTCTCCTTTTGCCCCGGTTCCCGCACTCAAGCGTGACCAATCCTCAGCATCGAGTTGAGCGATGACCTGATCAATCCGCTGTTTATTCCAGTTGAACGTCACCGATTGGTCACGGGCAACCTCCAGCACATAACGCACTGAGTGTTGTTCCAGGAAGTCGCGCAACCGATAGTTACTGCCATACACACTGTCCCCTGCAACCCAACCGAAAGGGACATCGGCGGCAAGAGTTCGCTCTACATCTCACGCGCGAGTTGTGGTTTCGTGAAAAACTGCATATTTGCACAACTTCGGCACCTAATTCTCACCTTTCTTCGGCAGGTGATTCTCACTCAACTTCGGCAGGTCTAACGATAGCGTAACGGAACCGAATGAAAATTGCAAGC
>NZ_JAMPLL010000034.1:0-35706 GCF_039962495.1 Leptolyngbya sp. AS-A5
GATGCTGTGCCATGGTTGCTCATTCCATCTGTTTCCAGACGCTAGAGTGCCCAGTACCGCTCGAAGATGCACCCTAGATTTGGGGTCGCTCTATAGTTTGCAGATACGCCCTAAGAGTTGACTGATGAAGTTTGACATATTGTTTGCTGACAAAAGCATCAGCTTCAGCCTTTCCATCCAAGAAGTCTGTATGTCCTATATGATTTTTGTCTACTAAATTTGGTAATCGAGGATGTTCAATATATCCACTACCGTAAATAGCAATTAGTAATCGAGACAAATCAACCAATTTTGATTCGTTAATCTCTTCAGGCTCACCTTGGAGAACTTGATAACGATGCGCGATCGCTGGAAAGCCATAATTAATGTCCCTCATATTCCAGTGCAGCCAAATATGAGTGCTATGGCGACGTACGTAATCATAAAACTCATCAAGCATTAATCTTTCAAGCTGGTTATAATGCTGCTCCAATGCGCTTGCTGAGTATCCTTGTCTCTCTGCGACTTGATGAATCGAAAAAGATTTAGTTTGCCCACTTTCTAGATTGCGGACAGCAATAGAAGTAATTCTCGGTGATGAACCATCAGGTCTATTGTAGAAACTTTCACAGAAGTAGTGAATAATAACTACTTGGTCAGCTTTACTTATTAACTCAGCAAGCTTAGCCTTCGCTTGCCTACGCTTCTGTACCTTATTCCAAGCCTCTCCCATCGATTGCCTCTGGTGTAGGTTTATGTAGTTGCAGAATTAAGTGAAATTTGCTAACCCCTGTCTCCAAATTTACAACTTGAGTTTAACGCATCAGTCCTTAAGTGATGTAGCTTGCTAAATGCGGATGACATCTAAATAAAAAAGGAGATGGATCATCCACCTCCTTAAAAACGATCGCAGAACTAACTGCGAATCAAAAATTAGTAGCGGTAGCCGCTATTGTTTGAACCCGGCTTGTGAACGATAAAGCTCATCACCTGGCACTGTTTGATGTTGTCAAACGCCACCACGCGGATGTAGCAGTTGCCATACTCAGAACGACACTGTTGCACTTCGTTCAGCACTTCTTGGGGAGAAGTTGCGTTAAACAAAGGCAATTTCCACATCGTCCAGTAGTAAACGGTCGGGTCAGACGACTCGTTGAACTCGATACAAGGGAAATACCCTTGATCAAGCGTGTACTGAATCTGACGCGCAATTTGAGCATCAGTCAAAGCAGGCAGATAGGAAAACGTCTCAAAACGCTGCTCTTTGGGTAGAGTTTTCATGAAATCCTCAATGATTAGGTCGTCAATTACTTTCAGAGTCAGAATCTTGCGATTCGGCCGTTAAGTCGAGTTGCGTCATGCGCTCTAGCTGTTTGCGGCGTTGCTCCATGTTTGCTTGTTGCATCGACGATCGCAGCATTTCCGGCAGCACATCGGCAATTTCTTCGGCAAGATGTTCTCTTACCGTCAAAATCCGAAACGCCAAATCTTGCCGTTCTCGAAACATTGCTTCCATAAACGCTTCACCGTCTGTAATGCTTTCCCTTGAGGAAAACTTGTGCAGCCAGTAAGCCTTCTTTGGATCAGTTTCGTCTAGCTGAGCATAAACAACCCGGACAGCTTGATACGTCAAATAACTAATCAGTGTTTTTGTCGTATCTTTCGCAATTCGCTTCAGATCCATACGTTGGATTGTGAGTTTTGGATTTTAGATTCTGGACAGAAATCGCCCCATCCAAAATCTAAAATCTGCGATCAAACGGTCATCAGACGGTATCAACAGCTTCAAACTCGAACTTGATTTCTTTCCACAGTTCACAAGCCGCAGCCAATTCCGGCGACCAGCGGCAAGCTTCACGAATGATGTCGCCGCCTTCACGCATGAGGTCACGACCTTCGTTCCGAGCTTGCACACAAGCTTCCAATGCAACACGGTTTGCCGTTGCACCAGGCGCGTTACCCCAGGGGTGACCCAAGGTTCCACCACCGAACTGAAGCACCGAGTCATCACCGAAGATTTCAACCAGTGCAGGCATGTGCCATACGTGGATACCACCCGAAGCAACCGCCATCACACCCGGCATCGAAGCCCAGTCTTGGGTGAAGTAAACACCACGAGACGGATCGCGCTCGATGTAGTTTTCACGCAGCAAGTCGATGAAACCAAGCGTAATCGCCTTGTCACCTTCGAGCTTACCCACGACGGTTCCGGTGTGGATATGGTCTCCACCCGACATCCGTAAGCACTTCGCCAACACCCGGAAGTGGATACCGTGGTTCTTCTGACGATCGATCACCGCGTGCATTGCACGGTGAATGTGCAACAGCAGACCATTCGCACGGCAGTATTTCGCCAGAGTCGTGTTTGCTGTGAAACCTGCGGTCAAGAAGTCGTGCATGATGATCGGCATTTCGAGCTCTTTCGCGAATGCCGCACGCTCTAACATATCTTCGCAAGTTGCAGCGGTCACGTTGAGGTAGTGACCTTTGATTTCGCCCGTTTCAGCTTGCGACTTGTGAATTGCATCAGCAACGAACAAGAAGCGATCGCGCCAGCGCTGGAACGGCTGCGAGTTGATGTTTTCGTCGTCTTTGGTGAAGTCCAAACCACCGCGCAGACATTCGTACACGGCACGACCGTAGTTCTTTGCAGACAGACCGAGTTTCGGCTTAATCGTACAGCCGAGTAGCGGACGACCGTACTTGTTGATTTTGTCGCGCTCAACCTGAATTCCATGAGGAGGTCCTTGGAAGGTCTTCAAGTAAGCAACCGGAATGCGGAGGTCTTCGAGACGCAGCGCTTTCAACGCTTTGAACCCGAAGACGTTACCCACCAACGAGGTCAGCAGGTTGGTTACAGATCCTTCTTCAAACAGGTCGAGAGGATATGCAATATAAGCGATGAATTGGCTATCTTCACCCCGGACAGGCTCGATATCGTAGCAGCGTCCTTTGTAGCGATCGAGGTCGGTCAATAAGTCCGTCCACACAGTCGTCCAGGTACCCGTGGAAGACTCAGCAGCAACCGCAGCAGCAGCTTCTTCCGGAGGAACGCCAGGTTGAGGAGTCACCCGGAACGCTGCCAAAATATCAGTGTCTTTAGGCGTGTAGTCTGGGGTGTAGTACGTTAAACGGTAATCTTGTACCCCAGCCTTATACCCAGCTTTGGACTGGGTTTTGGTTTGAGCGTAGGACATATCTCCCTTCCTGTAATGAAAACGATTGAAAACCTTGATTCAGATATCACCAACAGTGACCAGGAAATTCCTGATCGATGTGGCTGGCATTACACCTTGACACTGGGGATCAGCTTGCCATACATGATCCCATGTTTGGAGACAGTTTGTGAATCTCGCTGCTCTCCGGTGCATAGGCGCGAACTGATCTGAATCATATCAGGATTTCAATAAGCCTTAGTTTAGAGAATCTGTGTTGATTAATAAAAAAATGTTATGAGATTTACCTAGATGTAACGTTTGGCATATGAGAACTTAAGAAACAGTTAAAACGCTCATTTCTGCATTAAGCGCGATCGAAGTCAAGGGGATTGCTGCAGCAAATTTTCTACTTTCTTTAACTTTCGTTACGATTGACGAGTTGCGATTCCTAGCCGAATCCCAGGAATCGATCGTAATCGATCCATTACGGTAATCACTTGACCATGCGAAACTCTTTCGTCGGCATTGATTACGACAACCGCTTGGCGATTGCGGCTCAAGATTTCACGCACTGTCGCTGGAAGCGTATCAATCACAATCGGCTTTTTATCAACTGCGATTTCTCCCTTTGGATTAATCGTCACCACAATCTGAGCTGTTTTTTGGGCTTCAGCCGTGACAGCTTTCGGAAGCGAAACGGGGAGACCTTGCGATCGCGTTAAAAACAGCGTAGACATAATAAAGAATGTCAACAGCGCAAATACCACATCGATCAGAGGCGCAAGATAAATTTGCGGGGGTAGGTCTGGCTCTTCAGGAAGACGCATCGGGAACTCCTCGACAGTTTTTCAGATAGCGTGGCGACGACGGTAAAGCAATTCTAATTGCCCACCGTATTCTTGAATGAGTGCAATTTGTTTGGTGTACAAACCGCGAAAGAGATTCGCAAAAAATAGCGTAAAAATGGCGACGACCAAGCCTGCTGCCGTTGAAATCAACGCTTCACTAATTCCACCCGTTACCCCTAGTGTATTGGCTCCTCCCACATCCCCCAAGCGCAATGAAGCAAATGAAGTAATCAGTCCGGTTACGGTTCCCAGTAAGCCAAGGAGCGGGGCGAGACCGACGATCGTATCAAACACCGTGTTAAACCGTTTTAACAGTGGAATCTCTGCCATACCCGCACTTTCGAGTGCCAGCCGGAATTCTTCAGGCGTGGCTTGCTCCAGCTCTAAAGCTGCAAGAAAGATTCGAGCGATCGGTAGATCTGAATTTTTCTCTAACATCTGAAAGGCAGCGATCGGATTGCGCTTGTAAACATTCATCACTTCTCTAGCGACTCGCTGCTGACGCTGAGAAATTTTTACCCAAAACAGCGATCGTTCTAGAATCAGTGCCACTGCCAAAATTGAAAACAGCAGCAACGGAATCATCACAACTCCGCCAGCAATGAACCAGTTAGGCATGAGAAATCGCGACTTTAGAACAACCACTCATTATGAATGAAGCGGGGAACGATCGTGGCGATTTAATTAGCTGAATCTTCCTCAAGCGCTTGAATCCGTCCTTCGTCTGTTAATCCAGGAAAAGCTTCTGTTTGTTCTTCATGCTCATAAATCAACATCACCAAACCCCGCAAATAATCGTGAACATCGTCATTTGAGGGACGGCTCAGGACTTGATTAATTTGCTCTTGCGTCGCTCGTAACAGCGCTTTATCTTGAATTGAATGCGGCGAAAACTCTGTTAATGGCTTGCATCACGCTTGATCGATTGGTTTTGACAACTTGAAGGCAACAGAATAAGGAAGATTTTGATATTTGAATAATTCTTGCTCATTTTTGGCGAGATGCGCCCGATCGCGTCCTAATCTCGGTTCCTCAAAATCAACTACATCAAAACCAGCCAACTTAAACGCTTTCCAATAGTCTGATAAAGGTCGGTGGAACCAGATAAACGAAGTCGTAAAGTGCTTCCAAGGCGGATCTTGGCGCTCTTGCCGTCCAAAGTATGATTCTTTCCAGTGATATGCGACAGAGGCATCATTCACAGAGGCACCATTCACAACGGCGGCTCCTTGATCAAAACAAGGATGTGAAAACACCAAAACCGCAATCCCACCCAGCTTTAACACTCGTTGGAAAGCGAGAATTGTCTCTTCTAAATCAGGTAAATCCATCAAAACATAATTGGACACAAGCAAATCAAAGTGTTCATCTGGAAGCGTTTTGAGTTCTGAGCAGGAATCTTCGTGAAAGTCGATCAATAATCCTTGTGATCGTGCTTTTTGTTGCGCGATCGCCAACATCCCTGGCGCAAGATCAACTCCGGTGACGATTGCACCCTTTCGACAAAGTTGACGTGATAAATATCCGGTTCCACAACCTGCATCTAAAACGGCGCGCCCGTCTACCGCTCCCAAAAACTGCCACAATACCGGATCAGAATTGAGAATGCGATTACGATCTCCCGACTCACCAACCTGAATATCCCAATCTTGAGCCTTCTGATTCCAAGACTCGTAAATCTCTTGTTCCATAACTTTGCAGAATAGTTGGAACAAGTCAGGCTAACATAATTAACCCTGTTTCGGAAAATGCGTGACTTCTGCATAACCGCTAAAAATCAGCTTATCGTCTTCAGTTTCTAAGCGATTTAGACGCATCGTCACACCATCAAGATTAAATCGATCGAGATCCACCATATTATTTAAAATCTCAGCAAAGGTATTGCTCAAAAGCTCTGACACTCCACGTTGAGCTTCAGGAATGTCATCAACAATAAATTGTGGATTTTGAAACAGAATGCGGCGACGACGTTCGATCGCGATCGTTGCAGTTAAGCAAATTGGAATGAGTCCATTCGGTAATGCTGCTTTTGCAGAAATCTGGATTTGATTTTCGGGCAGAAGCTTCAGAACAACTTCCGAGAAGGCAACAGGTTCACCCCCGGAGAGATTCATCAATGACGCTTCCGTAATATTTTCCATTCGAGGCTTAACCAGTTCAGACTGAAATGCCTTATTCAGACCCGCTTCTGTAAGGATGACCTTTGCAACAGCTTGAGCCGCTTGCTTGAGGCGAATCTTACCCGATAGGACAGAGCCGAAATCGATCGACACCGCATCGGTTTCAAACCACATCTCCTCAACCCAGAATTCACGGCGGATCAGCAACCCACGTCCGCTCATTTTGAAGCTGTCAATGCTGCCTTGCAACAGCTTGCTTGATGGAAAACATTTGAGTGAAACATCCACAGACTCACTCTGCGTAAACAGATGGCGAATCGATTGACTCAACACAGAGTTCAGCATCTGTTCGCCGAAGTCCGTGTTATTGGTGGGGGGCTTGAAGCCAGTAAATCCGCCAAACATAAGCATTTTTAGAACCTTGCTCCATTCATTATGTAACAGAATGTTAAGACTGGCAACAAATGGGATATCAACGGAGGTAATGCAAAGCTTCAGAAACTTGAATCGTTTGCTTGAGCCATAACGCTGGCTTCTTAGAGCCATTATGCTTAATCAAAGCACGAATCGCGAGTTGAATCAGATTTGCAGGTGCTATGACAGACATAAGCAGTCCCGCAAAAGTTGTTTCCTGGATGCACGATCGACCCTAAGCCAAAAGCGAAGAAATCGCTGGGAATCATTCAACACTTCAAGCTTTTTCGCTGAAGTTGGCATATGTCTAGTCTATTCGGGTACAGAGATAATCTTGTAATAAACCATTTTGATCAAACAAGCACCAGAAATCTAATGATGAAAAATGTTCTTGTTTTCTTCAGTCTCAGCGTTTTGATCTCGCTTGCAACTCAGCTATTTTCACCTGCCGACGCACAGATCGGATTAGTAGAATCGCGGCTTTCTCGGATCGAAACTGAGCTTGTGGGGATTCGCTCAGCGTTAAATCAACTGTCTGCAAGCCGTCCCCACGCTGGAGCTTCAGTTCCATCTCCTTCAAGCTCTCCAACGCTTCCACGATCGACAAAATTCACGGATGCCCAGTTCGATCGACTCGCAACCCTGGTGATTGAATTACGTGAACGAATCAAAACTTTAGAAGAAAAAGTCGCTAAATTGCAGGGACGGTAAGAGCCTACGTATCCCATTTTTATGCTGCGTGTAATAAATCACGCTTCTCTGAATTGACTCCGCTCTGGAACTAAACTCGAGAAAACTCTATCTTGTTCCACGATTAGCACAAGTTGATCTTTGATCTCTAGCAGGATAACTTCCATAACACATGAAGAGGCTTTTTCAGGTTCTTGCGATCGTCCTAGTCGGGTTCGCTACATTTTTGATTGCTGTTCAATCGGGACAAGCCGAATGGCTCGATGGGCTTCGGATCAAGACCTCCCAATCCAGGTTGGTTAGTTTTCAGCAAAATATTGCCGAAGCAAGCGATCTGCTATCGAGCGCTTGTGCCATTAAACCCGTCTCAAGAGGCGGTAGACCCCGAAATCTTCCCGCCATTCAAGGCACTCCTTCTCTGAGTCGATTCCGCCAAGACTCGCCCCCTAGCTCGACTTATCAACCGAGAGAAGAAGTTGCTCTAGCACATCCTTCAAACTTCGGACGACGATTTGCTCAAGATCTGTACGGTCGTCCGGTCAGCAATGAGCCGATCGTCGTTCTGCATGAAACCGTGGGATCGGGCAGCTCTGCGATTAACTACTTTAGAACGCCCCACCCGAATGATAATGATCAAGTGAGCTATCACGCTCTCATTCGGGAAAACGGCAATGTGGTTTATGTCGTTCCACCTGATCGTCGTGCTTTTGGAGCCGGAAACTCTGTGTTCAACGGTAACAAAGGAGAAGAAGCGGTCAAAACAAATCCTGCCTTTCCGCCTTCTGTCAACAATTTTGCTTACCATATCTCGTTAGTGACACCACCTGATGGACGAGACGATGGAGCCAGACATAGCGGCTATACTCGCGCTCAATATCAATCCTTGGCGTGGCTAGTCGCCAAAACAGGCATTTCCAACGATCGCATTAGTACCCATCAGCTTGTTGATCGATCGAGATCGCGACGTGATCCCCGCAGCTTTAATACCCAACTCTTCGCCCAACTTCTGGATGCTTTCCCGAAGACGAACGACATTTCAATGCAGTGCACATTGCCTGCGATCGCTCAAGAAGAATAAAAAACAGAGACGCTGGTGAAGCGTCCCTGCCTATACAGACACAATTGAGTTAGTTGTAAGTGAACTTGATGTAATTCTTGCCGATCGTGTCTTCGGGAACCATGGGGTTCAAATCAGCGTTTAATGGGTCGATCCTGTTGTTGGTGAAGTCCGCCTCTTTGGCAGTATTTTCTGCCGGATCAATCCAGACTGAGAGGTAATAGGTTTGTCCGCGCACCAGCGAAGCTGCGGGAGGAAGCCTTAGATTCAAGTTCAGTGTTCTCGTATCTGAGCCGCTGCCTCTCGCTCCTAAGACAGTTCCGCCATTTAGTGGAGGGCTGACAATGTACGCATTTAACTCCAGATCTGCGCCACCCGCTTCCCAGACGAATAGTGCAGGGTCTGCGTTTTGATCCAGAGTTGTGTCTGAAGATAGGTAGAACTGAAGTGGAAGACCAGTGTTGCTGGGGAACGCTCGGTTTCCAAGGTTTTGCAGCGTGAATGACAATCCAAGCGTCTGATCCGGCGCAAAGGTTCCGCTCGTTACTTGCATGTTTGAGCCAACCAGTTCGATCGTTTCTGTCTTAGTCACAGCAAGCTGTGCTTTGTCTGTGTCGATCGCGACATTAAAGTTGTTTCTCTCGTTGTCTTCAGTCAACTTGTTGTTTGGATCGACAACCATCCCGATCGTGTACTGCCCATCCACAAACCAGAAGTCTGCGGCGGTATCGGGTAAGACCAGTTGAACTTCAATCTCAGCACTTGTCGCACCCGCTGCCAGAGATGTGATGGTGTAAACGGGCAGAGTTGAGCCTGTAGTCCCTCCGATCTCAAGCTGTGCATCTGCTGTTGTCGTCGTGTCAATCCGACCATCGCGAGAAATTCGGAAACCAACTTCGAGATTATTGATTGCAAGCGAACTGTTGTTTCTAACTTTGAATCTCGCGGTGAGGCGGTTCTTCTCGAAGACTTGACCGCTGTTTGGCTCAGGAGTTGGATTGAGCGCAAGTGCAGCATCCAGCAACGAGAAGAAGACTCCCTCAACATCAGTGATCTTGGGTTTGCCAGTTACGCTTAGCGTGTAGTCGGGGGCTAAGTCTGTCCGGGTTGTGGACACTTTCACGGCGTAAGATCCCCCATTTAGCAGCATTTCAGGCGTAGCCGCGATCGCGCCTCCAAGGGTGCCGTTTTGCAGAATCGGGAAGAGTTCCAGGCTTACTCCAGTTCCTGTCGCATTGAGAGTCACATTCGACTGAGTAGAAACGCTGAATCTGAAGTAGTCAGCCGCATTGAACTGTACTCTATCCCCGTAAGTTGCGTTTCCATCTAACAAGCCCATGTTGAAAGCCGTCGCTGCCACATAATCGCCCGTTTGGGAACGTCCGCTAATTTCAAACGGCTGGGCTTGAATTTTGCGCTGCATGATGCCCTGAACTCTCCACGGACTGGCGATCGTACCTGCCGGAGCACTCCTGGTGCTAATATTCGTTCCGTTCATCAGCAAGATCTCAATTCCCCCCTGCTCGTCGTTGCGGTAGATGATATCTTCCTTGCTGTCATAGTTGAAATCACCAATTCCAGCGATCGTCCAGGCTGAACCGTTGTTGTAGTTGCTGCTGTTGAGTTGGACAAATTGCTGGCTTGAGAAGCCCTTGCCATCCGGATTCATGAGCCAAATTGCCAATTCACCCGTTCTGCGGTTGCGCCACAGCAAGTCTTTGTTGCCGTTACCAACGCTGGGTTTACCATCAAAATTACCCAATCCTTCAATCTGCCATTCTGTAGAAACTGCCCCCGTCGCCCAACGATCGCTGGTGGTGGTTCCGTTCATGAGCCAAAACGCCACCACGCCTGTGCTACGTTCACGCAGTAGGATGTCGGTTCTACCATCCCCATTGAAGTCCC
The DNA here is from genome assembly GCF_039962495.1 of Leptolyngbya sp. AS-A5. NCBI lineage: Bacteria > Bacillati > Cyanobacteriota > Cyanophyceae > Leptolyngbyales > Leptolyngbyaceae > Leptolyngbya > Leptolyngbya sp. AS-A5. The sequence goes on from NZ_JAMPLL010000034.1 coordinate 10,172, forward strand.
CGTAAAACTGCGCGTCCCAGCCAAAAGGAATTCCAATCACTGCCGAAGCAGTACGCTGAGCACCGTTCATCTGCCAGAAACCAAACTCACCTGTCAACGGGTTGGAAAAGAAGATGTCCGATCTGCGATCGCCATTGAGATCGATCGAGGCAAGCGGTTTCCAGCCAGGACCCACATTGAACAAGGTACGATTGACCGACACTCCACCCTTGAGTAGCCATATGCCAACCTGTCCTTCCTTGGCATTATGCCAAACAATATCGGCTTGCCCATCACCGCTGAGATCCTCTACAGCAGAGATCTGCCAGTCCGGGCTGATTGAGAGATCTGCAACGAATCCGATATCACCACGGTCTCCTCCTTTGAACATCCAGAAGGCAACTTGTCCGTCGCTATTGCGCCAGAGAAGATCGTCTTCTCCATCTCCGTCTAGATCTGCAATACTTTGAACTTGCCACCCTGTAGGAATTCCCTCCTGAAGCGCCCGACCTGCAATCGTCGTGCTGTCCATTTTCCAGTAGGCAGACTGAGCGTCGGGAGCATTCCGCCAAAAGATATTACTGAGGTCAACGTCAGCGTTAACTGCAACATTCAGCTTGTAATTTGCAGTTGGGGCATCTTGGGCAAGCGACACCTCTATGGTGTAGACTCCGGGAGTTAGAGCGCTTGTTCCCAGTAAAAGCGACTCAGAAAGCTTGCCTTGATTTCTAGATTCTCCGACTAATACTCTGGTTCCGTCAGTCAGCGCTGGTTCTCGGAACACTTGGAGATTTGCATCACCTGACAGATCCGTCAATGAAAAGTTTCCTGCACTGCTCCGAAAGCTTCTGAGATCAATTTGAAAGCTACTAGTGGGAGTGTCGGTATTGAGAGAGCCGCTCTGGGTCGATGGGATCAGTGGATTTTGAATAAGGGTGGGTGAAGTCATAGTGTGCTGATTTAGGCTGAATTGCTACCGGCTTTTGACGTAGTGTTCCCTGATGTAAGAGCTCAAGAAGCCCTTGTTTATGAAATTCTCAATTCAGCCGAACCAACAGAACAAACAACACTTAGAAAAAATTTATACAAGCTGATTTGATATTACTTCAGCGTGAATACTGAAAATAATCTCCTCTAAGAGAGTAAGCAATCGCCTGTCCGTGAAGCTCTGGATTACATTGTTTCATCTGGAAGATGCAATTAAAACTCAATCCCCGGTTGGGCTTTGATCCCTTGTTCGCGGAAGGGATGCTTCACGATCGTCATTTCGGTGACGAGATCTGCTCGATCGATGAGAGCCGCAGGTGCCCCTCTTCCGGTGAGAATGACATGGGAGTCTTCTGGTTTTTGGTCGAGTCCTGCTAAAACGGTTTCTACTTCGAGGTAGCCCAGCTTGAGAGCGACATTGACTTCATCGAGCAAGACTAATCGAAAGTTGGGATTCTGAATATAAGAGAGTGCTCTTTCCCAGGCTTCTGTGGCTTTGAGAATATCGCGATCGCGATCTTGGGTTTCCCAGGTAAAGCCTTCTCCCATTGCATGAAACTCAAGCTGATCGCCCCAGTGCTCGAATGCGGCTTTCTCCGCAGGTTCCCATGCGCCTTTGATGAATTGCACGATCGCGACTTTGTATCCGTGACCCAAGGAGCGTAACACCATTCCTAAAGCTGCAGTAGTTTTTCCTTTTCCGTTTCCGGTATTCACGACAATCAAGCCTTTTTCACGGGTGCGATCGGCAATGCGTTGATCCTGGACTTGTTTGCGGCGCTGCATTTTCAGGCGGTGCTGTTCAGCGTTTAAAGCGTCAGACATGATTTCAGTAGAATGATAGGGCGATAGATTGTAGCGTATTTGTGTTCACTCTGTAGCGGAAGCTATTAATAAAAACGTGCCATTTTTTTTAACAGTGCTAGGATGAGGCTATCTGTAGCAGTTGCAGGTTAAGGGAACAGAATTGAAACGTTTTTCTTTAACTGGATATCCTTGGCGACCGCTGTGGTATCTGGAGCTGAAATTGAAGCGCATAGGGCAGTGCGATCCGACGCTATCTTGGGTCGATCGCTGTGAAGCTCCTAGTATGAACTGACCGATCTGTAACTTTAGGTTCGTCGCTCGTCTTTCTCTCTTGAGAAGTTGGATTACCGCACGAACTGGATCGGTCAGATTCTCTGTGAACGGGAATTCTTGAACTTAAATAGTGCGATCGGCGCAAAGCGGTCTAGTTTGTGCTGGATAACTTCTGAAGTTTTCAGTGGTCATAGCTGCGTTGCAAATTTCAGCCGAGTGGGTTCATTTTGTCTGTCTTCACTCTATGCGTTTGACCTTTTCTGGAGTATCACAATGTCCAAGCTTCTTAGTCGCAAGATTACACCCGCCCCCATTCCAAATGATATTAGCGTGGTGGATTTAATCGACGGATATTTTACCGCTTACAATTCTGCGCGATTGCGCGAGGTGTGCCATCTGCTGAGCCGCGAAGTGATGCAAGCCGGGGTGACGGTTGGTGTGAGTTTGTCAGGAGCGATGACTCCGGCGGGTTTTGGAACTTCGGTGTTAGCGCCCTTGATGCAGAATGGCTTTATTGATTGGATCATCAGCACGGGTGCAAATCTGTATCACGATCTGCATTACGGTTTGGGGCTAGATCTCTACGCCAGCAATCCGTTTGTCGATGATGTGAAACTGCGCGACGAGGGACGCATTCGCATCTATGACATTATTTTTGATTACGATGTGTTGCTCGGAACTGATGCGTTTATCCGCCAAATTATTCAGGCGGAACCGTTTCAGAAACGGATGGGAACGGCTGAGTTTCATTACCTCCTGGGTAAGTATGTGCATGAGGTGGAACGCAAGCTGGGGGTAAAACATCCTTCTTTGCTGGCAACGGCTTACGAGTGCGGTGTTCCGGTCTACACTTCGTCGCCGGGGGATAGTTCGATCGGGATGAATTTGGCGGCGATGGCGCTGGAAGGCTCGAAGCTGCAAATTGATCCGCTACTGGATGTGAATGAGACAGCGGCGATCGCATATTCTGCGCGTGAGTCCGGTAATCCCAACATTGAGGGTAAGAGCGCCGCACTAATTATTGGGGGCGGCAGTCCGAAGAATTTCCTGCTGCAAACCCAGCCTCAATTGCATGAAGTCTTGGGTTTGGAAGAGCGCGGACATGATTTCTTTGTGCAGATCACCGATGCTCGACCGGATACAGGTGGATTGTCGGGGGCAACGCCGAATGAAGCGGTAAGCTGGGGCAAAGTTGATCCCGATGAATTGCCAAATACGATCGTCTGCTACACCGACAGCACGATCGCGCTTCCAATCATGACGGCGTATGTGATTAATCAATGTGCGCCACGTCCGTTGAAGCGATTGTACGATCGACGTGAAGCAATGCTGGCGAAGCTGAAAGCAGATTATCAAGCGGCAAAACTCCAGCCTGCCCATCCGGTTACAAAGTCGATCGCAGGAGTCGATCGTCAACCTGTGGCGACCTATCCTTGCGGTACTCCGCTTCGACGATAAACTTTTCAACTGCTAATCTTTTAGGTGGTCGATTAGCTCCACTCAAAAGATTAGCTAAGACTTGAACTAGGCTCATTGCGGAGCTTGAGGAGATACATTTCCCGGTGCAGGTTGTGGATTGATGGTAGAAGGTGCAGGAGTTAAAGGGACATTTGGCTGAACCGGAGCGGTTGGAGTTGCTGGCGCAAGGTTCGGATTAGTCGGCGTAATGTTGGTTGGAGCTGTTGGACTGGGAATAAGGTTTGGAGCCGGAGTAATTTGCGGAATGGTTCCAGGGGTTTGTGGTTGTCCTTGTTGGAACTGTCCGGGTTGGTTATTGGGTGCAGTCGAAAGCGCGACTTTATCAGCGGCGACCGATCGCATCACATCCAACACCTGAATCACGTCGTTATAAAACGCCGTCTGAGCCGCTTCGAGGACTAATAATCCTTCGGGTTGCTCTCGGTGGTATGTCTGAACGAGTTGTAAGAGTTGAGAGCGATCGATGAGTTGCCGCTGTCCCTGATTCGATAGATACGTTTGTCCATTTGAATCTAGCCCAATGACAAGCATTTCACTCATCAGAACGCTACTGGTTTGGGACTGCGGCAGGTCTAATCCGATACCTTGCTGACGAGTCAGTTGAAGTGCAGCCAGGATAAAGAAGGTCAGAATACAAAAGATCACATCGATTAGCGGAACGATTTGGATCTGAGCTTCATCGGTGGGAGAGTCGAGATTAATTTTCATAACGCTGAATCGAGTGAGAGGCTAACCATCTTTGCGATCGAACTTATTGTGAGTCAGTTGCCATTTCTGGCGGTACAGCAATTCTAGATCGTTGCCTGTGCGACGAAAGATCTTTGCCTGGTTGAAAATCAATCCTTGAAAGACGCGGTAAAACACAAGGCTGAAGATTGCTACAACTAGCCCAGTTGCGGTACTGATCAACGCTTCCCCGATCCCGGTTGTTACCCCTGCAGTGGAAGCGGTTCCAATGTCGCCGATTCGGATCGACCGCAACGACAGAATTAGACCGATCACAGTTCCCAACAGTCCGAGCAGTGGAGCCAGCGCGATCACAGCTTCGAGAATTTTGTCGCCGCGCCGCATTGAAGCGATCTCCTCATCGGCAGAAGATTCCAGTGCCAGACGAAACAGTTCCGGATCGGGATTTTGCAAGCGCATCGGAGCATAAAGGAAGCGCCCGATCGGCTGATCATAAGACTGCCGCGCAATTTCAACTGCCCCATCCCAATCGCGCCGCGAAGTTTCGAGAATTCGTCCGGCGACTTCTTTCTCTTTATTGAGGACGTTGAACCAAAACCACGATCGCTCAATAATGGCTCCAAGCGACAAGATTGAGAGAACAAACAACGGCAGCATCGTTACGCCGCCTTTTTCAAATAGTTCGATGATATTCATGATTGCTCTTCCTTTCTACGTGTCCCTCGTCGCATCCCAATGAGTGAATCGGCTGTTTGAAGATTCCATAAAATCTTACTGCGTGAGCGATTCATTTCTGTGGAATCTCTAAAAGAAAAGAGAACTCTGCCACCTAATTTGGCGCAAAGTTCTCTCGATGCTTTGAGAAGAAACTAGAACGATCGGTTCAATTCTTCCCAAGCGCCGATCGTTTGCGGCACGATCGGCTGAATCAATTGAGAAATGGCATCGGCGTAGAAGTGAATTTCTTGCTGTGCGCCTTCGCCTTTTCGCAGTCCGATGAAGTGGAGTACCGCTTGCAATGAAACTGTCCAAACCCAAGAAGTGTAGACGCTTGGAACCAAAACGCCTCGCGCTTGCTCTCGACCGACTCCAAGTTCAAGCAAGTCTTTATAAGCCTTGTAGCTAGCTTCACATTGAGCGCGGTAGATTTCGAGCGCTTTTTGGTTTTGCGCTTCGGGAATCTCACCGAATGTTGCTTGTCGATTACTCTTGGACTGCTGACGGAATGAAGCAGGAATGTAAAAGTCTTCGGAATCTTCGATCGCCACATAGCGAAAACTCTTTTCGTTCCAACCGACTTGCTCATCGTTGTGGCTTGAGGCGATAACGTGCTTCCACCATTGGCGTGCGACAAAGAGCGGCGCTTTCACTTTGAATTTAAACACCACACCTCGAAACGGTGAGGTGTGGTGATGCTGAATTAGATAGCGAATCAGCTTGATGTCTTTGTCATCGAGATCGATCGACACCTTATCAAAGCTAGCTCTGGCATCATTCACAATGTCTAAATCACTGCCCATATATGACAGCAGCGCGATTCGACTTTTGCCATCGTTGAGCGGATCGATCCAGGGCGATTGTGCTGTAGGGTCGGGCAAGTCAGACATATTTGTAAAATTGGGAACAGCAATAGATGAAATCATGGACGATTCCTCAAACGGTGAACTTGAGCAAAACGCTATTGGTAGCGTTTACTGTACCGCTAGTTTGAGAAAAATTCAAGATATAGGGTTGACTTTAGCTTTTGCAAAATGTCTATCTAATCATAATTCTGAAGCCTGAACGCTTTGCGATTGTCCAGCGATATCCCCAAAATTAACAAGATCGATTAAGCTTACTGCATATCTTGCCGTCGTTTTTCAAAGGCTTTGTCGTGCCCAAGCGTCTCTCTCTCTTCTCAATGTGCCTGATACTCGGACTCCTGGCAACTCGACCTGCGTCCGCTCAAGCACTGATCCCCCACGCACCCCAAGTTGATTTTGACAAACTAGAGCAGCAAGGGTTGGGGCTAGTGCAAGAAGCGTCCCAGCTCGCGCAGTTCAACCAGAATCAGTTAGCGTTAGCGCGAGCGAGACTAGCAGTTCAACTTGCTCCTAAGCGTCCCGAAACTTGGGCGATTTTAGGCGGCTTGTATCTTGAGACGAATCGAACCGACGATGCGATCCCCGCGCTCAGAAAAGCGAATTCACTTGATCCCAAAAATTCTGCTATCCTCTTTGCCTTGGGAACCGCACACTTCCAGAAGGCGCAGTACGAAGAGTCGATCAAACAAATTCAGGAAGGACTAAAGATCAAGCCCGATGTCGCGGGGGCTTATTTCGACATGGGTAATGCTTATCTAATGTTGAAAAAGAATCGAGACGCGATCGGCAGCTATGAAAAAGCGACCTCACTTGACCAAAAGTTTTGGCCTGCCATTAATAACATCGGACTAATCCGCTACGAAGAAGGCAAGATCGACGAAGCAATCAGACTCTGGCGGCGATCGGTGGCGGTCGATCCAAAGCAAACTGCAGAACCGCAGTTAGCGATCGCGGTTGCGCTCTTTCGGAAGGGGAACCAAACCGAAGCGCTCACGCTCGGAGAAAGTGCATTGAAGCAAGATGTCCGCTATAGTGAGCCAAAATTCCTCAAAGAGAATCTTTGGGGCGATAGACTCATGGCAGATAGTCAAAGATTTTTTGCCTTACCGCGAATCCAAGCGGTGATTGCCCAGGCGCAATCTGAACAAGAACGCCGCAATCAGTAGTATCTCAAGAGTTGGGCGTGAATTTATCTGTTTTCGCAGGGGTGGCATCGTGCGCTTAAGAGCCGTTTCGCCAAATCAATATCACCGTAAAAGCCGCAGAGGATCGTTTCCCTGGCTGCTTCTACTCACGCCGATCGTGCTGTGGATGGGAGTACGATCGGCAAGGCTATATTTTGAGCAACCGGATGCCATCTTGGTACTTGGTGGAGCAGAAGAGCGCGAGATTTTCAGCGCCAAATTTGCCAAACAGCATCCGAATCTTCCGGTCTGGATTTCATCGGGTGCGCCGCGTGAGTATGCAGAGCGCGTCTTTACTAAAACAGGTGTGAGCCTGCAACGGCTGCACTTAGATTATGAAGCGGTCGATACGGTGACGAACTTCACCTCGATCGCCGATCGCTTGCGTCAGCAAAATATTCGCAGCGTTTATCTCATTACCTCGGACTATCATATGCGCCGCGCTCAGATTATCGGCGAAATCGTCTTAGGGAGTCGTGGGATCAATATTCGACCGATTGCAATCCCGTCGAATCAGTCGGAAGAATCGCTCTCTAAGGTAGTCCGAGATGGGGGACGAGCTTTGCTTTGGGTGGCAACGGGACGGACGGGCGCGAGTCTTGCACCGGCTAGCAAAGGGAATTAAGCGACAGCTAATTCTTGAATCAACACATAAGGCTGGAGAATCAACGCCTGAAAGCGCTTGGTTTGGTCTTCGTTCCAAACGGTTTTCTGCTCGATCGACGGCTTGTAGATCAAGCAATCTTGAATCCACTGCTGCACTGAACTAATTTGATCGTTGGCGATCGCGTATCCAACCTCTACAAGATCAAGGGAATCAGCGACCATAATTACGGCATCGCGATCGGCGTGAGGAATTAACCATTCCCACTCTGCTTCGTCTAAGGATTCTCTCAGTTCTGCTTTTAAATCTGACATGACTCGAATTTCTAAGCTTATTTTAATGATCGCACTTCTGTTGATTTGCGTTCTAGCTCACCCTAGCGCAAGTTGGGCGATCGCAGAAAGCCCAATTCCGCCCCCCGTAAGCTCAAGCATTGATGCCAACACGATCCCATCCGAGAAGCTGAATCAATTTGTGCAGTCCTGCTTAGAAGTGGTGACGCTAATTGAGCGGCGAGAAGGGGAACTACAAGCCGCAGAAACAGAGTCTGAATCGGCACGAATTCAGCGAGATATTGAAGCTGAAGCGATCGCGATCATCGAAAGAAATGGGCTAACGCGCCAAGAATATTTACAGCTTTTGAGCCTTGCAAATGTCGATCCGGAGTTTGGTGAACGGGTGGCGACGCTGCTACAAGAAACACCCAGCTAGGGGAGGTTTCGATGGTCTCTGAACAGGGCTTAGAGCGATCGTGCTTAAGTTGTGCCCCACTCCCCACTCCCCCCGATTTAAGATCGCCATAGAGCCTGAAAAAGATTGCCGAAAAAAGCTTCCAACCTGAAGCAGATCGATTAGAGTTAACGTCTGAACCCTACTAACTGAGGTTTAACTAATTTCAAGACTCATGCAGTCGGTTGAGATCAGTTAAACCTCCTGGCAGAAGGGCTTCAACCTCAATCGCTTCTCTATTGACCCGAATCGCGCCTTTCTAATGACAAGCATCGCCCCCGTGTCCCGCAACGAACTCTCCCAGCGCCGCCAACAACTCCGTCGCCAGCGTCGAACCCGGTTGTTTCAGACCAGTTGGCGCAGCGCTGCGATCGCAAGTTTAGCCGTGGGCACGGTCTGGGTCGCCACGCTCCCCGCTTGGGTGATTCGCAAGCCCGATCAAATCACCATCAAAGGCAATCGCTTGCTTTCAGAACAAACGATTCGCACGCTGTTGCCGATCGATTATCCCCAGTCGCTGCTGAAAGTGCAACCGCACTGGATTGCCGATGCGCTCATAGCCAAAGCGCCGATCGCCAACGCAACCGTCGATCGCCAATTGTTTCCACCGGGCTTAACCGTGCGAATTCAAGAGCGCGTTCCGATCGCGCAGACTACTTCAAAAGTGGCTCCGCCCGGACTGCTCGACGAAACCGGAACCTGGATGCCGCAAGAAGGCTACACGAAATTGAACCCTAACTTCAGACCACCCGACCTCAAAATTATCGGCAACCCGGAGCAATATCGTTCTCACTGGGCAACGTTCTACCGTACCATTCGCCAGAGTCCCGTTCGGGTTTTGGAAGCGAATTGGGAAGATCCGACAAACTTAATTCTCAAAACCGAACTAGGTGCGGTACAGTTTGGGGGCTACGGCTCGAATTTTCCGGCGCAGCTCAAAGTATTAGACGAGATGCGCCGGTTGCCGAGTCGGGTGAATGCGGGTCAAATTCTGTCGATCGACTTAAGAAATCCGAATTCTCCGGTTCTGCAAATGAATGCACCCCAAACTCCTGTAAAATTAGGTACTCCATAGAATAAAAGTTGTGAGAAAATCTCCAGCGAATTGTCGCGAGTCCTGATAAGCTAATGTGCTAATCGAGTTCAGTCGCCCTTTTCGACTGCTCTGCTGTTCATCTCCACCGCTTGAAATCCCAATGACGCTTAATCATAATGAGTCGAATGCCAACCCAACAACGCTGAATCATCAGCCAGAATCAGGCTACCTAAGCTCGAACGCGGAAGGGCAAATGAATAATTTTTCGACCTCAGATAACTCAAATCCATTTAATTCTGGTTTGTATCATAGTCAAACGATGGGACAGAACTCTGGGCTAAAGACAGTCCCTGATGCAAGGAGTGGTGATATTGTGCCTGGGAGCATTGCCAAAATTAAAGTAATTGGCGTGGGTGGCGGTGGCAGTAATGCAGTCAACCGCATGATCGCCAGTGATGTTCGGGGAGTCGAGTTCTGGTCGATCAATACCGATGCTCAGGCGCTGACTCAATCGTCTGGCTCGAAGCGGTTGCAGGTGGGTCAGAAGTTAACGCGCGGGCTGGGTGCAGGCGGCAACCCAGCGATCGGGCAAAAGGCGGCGGAAGAATCGCGAGATGAGATTGCGGCAGCGCTCGAAGGAGCGGATTTGGTGTTTATTACCGCAGGCATGGGAGGCGGTACAGGCACCGGAGCCGCGCCGATCGTGGCGGAGGTCGCGAAAGAATTAGGGGCGTTGACGGTTGGCGTGGTGACGCGTCCGTTTACGTTTGAGGGTCGGCGGCGGACGGGACAAGCCGAAGAAGGCGTGGCAGCGCTGCAGAGCCGAGTGGATACGCTGATTATTATTCCCAACGATAAGCTGCTGTCGGTGATTTCCGAGCAAACTCCGGTGCAGGAAGCGTTCCGGACGGCGGATGATATCTTGCGTCAAGGGGTGCAAGGCATTTCGGATATCATCACGATTCCGGGGTTAGTGAACGTGGACTTTGCGGATGTCCGGGCGGTGATGGCAGACGCGGGATCGGCGCTGATGGGAATCGGCATCGGTTCTGGTAAGTCGAGAGCGCGAGAAGCGGCAGTCGCAGCGATTTCTTCGCCGTTGTTGGAAGCTTCGATCGATGGAGCGCGAGGCGTGGTGTTTAACATTACGGGCGGCTCTGATCTCACGCTGCATGAAGTGAGCCAAGCTGCCGATACGATCTACGAAGCGGTTGATCCGAATGCCAACATTATTTTTGGTGCAGTGATTGATGAAGCCTTGCAGGGTGAAATTCGGATTACAGTGATTGCGACTGGGTTTACGCAAGACGTGCAGCCGCAAGCGACGACGACGAAGAGCGTTTCTGTGCCGCAACCAAAACCTCGACCAATTACGCCTCCACCGATGGGTCAACCGCCTGCACCGGAGCCGACACAGCAAAAACCAGGAGGTCTGGATATTCCTGAGTTTCTGCGGACGAGACGCAAACCGCAGAAGTAGGTGGAAGTTGGCTGGGTTCGGAGTGGCTAAATCCCCCGCGAGTGGCAAGGAGCTTTTATCAGGATCAACGATCGCGACCACTGAAATAGCTCTCCGGATCACTGAAATAGCGATCGCGAGGACTAAAACAGCCCTCCGGATCACTGGAATAGCGATCGCACTCTCAGCCTTGGCACAGTGGGAGACTTCTAGTTGTTCAAGTAAGTTCGATGAACTTCTTCGCTCTGTTTTTTACCCGCCCCAAATTCTATTCCGGGCGCGGTCGAACCGGAGCGAAGGAGTCCATCGAATTCACAGTAGTTTCTAGCTCACTTTGAGAATTCGGATGGTTTCGCCTGGGGAAATGTGAGTTTGTCCGATCGACATTTTCCCCAGTGCATTCGTTCCTGCAAGATTGATCAAGTTTCCCGATAAGCGACTGCCACCCGCAGGAGCGAAATGCAATACACCGTCTGAGGTCGACACCGATCCCCATAGGTAAAACTCCCGTTTGCCGTCGGATTTGAGTTCTTGAGTGGCGATCGCGCTCAAGAATTTGGGCTGGAAGCCCTGCGCCAGTCCTGATAATTTCCGAATTGCAGGCTGAGCAAACCGCCAAAACGTCACTAACACTGAAGCCGGATTTCCGGGGAGTCCAAAATACAGCGTCGAATTCGGAAATGTTGCAAAGGTCAGAGGTTTACCGGGTTTAACAGCGACGGAGCGAATCTGAATCGCTGCACCTAATTCTTCTAAAATGCGATCGACGTAATCGTAATCGCCCACAGAAACCCCACCCGAAGAAATGACGACATGCGCAGAATCAACCGCCGTAGCGATCGCGTTCTTCAATTCCGCTGGCTCATCACAAATAATTCCCAGCGAAATCACCTCTGCTCCCATTTCTGCAACGAGAGCTTCGAGCGCATATTGATTAGAATCGACAATTTGTCCGGGTTGGAGTGGTCGATCGGGAGTAACCAATTCGCTCCCCGTTGAAAGAATCGCCACCCGCAAACGGCGAAAAACTGGAACTTCTACACATTGCGCTGCTGCCAAAATCGCGATTTCAGGCGCTTTCAGAACAGCACCCGGAGAGAGTAGAGGATTTCCAGCCTGATAATATGAACCGCGATATCGGACGAACGATCCCTGAGTGGGAGGAGGCGTGAGAATCGAAACGCGATCGCCCTGCCGCTGAGTGTTCTCCTGCATCACAACGGTATCTGCGCCCGCAGGCATCATCGATCCCGTGAGAATTCTTGCCGCTTGTCCAGGCTGTATCGATTTCTGAGGTAGATAGCCTGCGGGGATCTCTTCAACGATCTCTAGAATAGCGGGCTGTTTCACATCCTCAAATCGCACTGCATAGCCATCCATCGCAGAATTATCCCAGTGGGGAAAGTCGAGTTTGCTCGTAATCGGAGCCGCGAGAATGCGATTACGACACGCTGCTAACCCAACCCTTTCGATTTCTTCGATCGCCTGAACTGACTCTAAAATCAGCGTTTCTGCTTCTGCAACTGACAGCATAAATTCAATTCCAAATCCCGTTTCCGCTAAGATCAACAATACTCAACCGTAAAGCTAAATATGTCTCCGAGTCAGGTTTACCCCCAGGTTTATCCCGTAGTTTGGAACCACGATCGCGTTTTGCTGATCGATCAAACTCGTTTGCCAAGTGAATACACCACAGTAGAAATTTGTCGCTGTGACGAAATGGCTCAAGCGATCAAAACGATGATTGTGCGGGGGGCGCCTGCGATCGGGGTTGCTGCCGCTTATGGAATGTATCTGGGTGCGCGAGACATCGAAACCCCGAATCGAGAACAATTTTTAGCCCAACTCGAAACTATCGCTGCTCAACTCCGTGCGACTCGTCCAACGGCGGTGAATTTATTCTGGGCGATCGATCAGATGCTGAAAACGGCGCGGCAAACACTCGGATCGGTTGAGTCTTTGAAAGAGGCGCTATTGTACGCAGCCAAGCAGATTCAGGAAGACGATTTAGCCACTTGTCGATCGATTGGCAATCACGGTTTAGCGGCTTTGCCTGCAACCCCTGAAAGACTGCGGCTTCTCACACACTGCAATGCAGGCGCATTGGCAACCGCAGGGTATGGAACGGCTTTAGGTGTGGTGCGATCGGCATGGACAGCGAACCGTTTAGCGCGAGTGTATGCCGATGAGACGCGCCCTCGCTTGCAAGGAGCCAAACTTACAGCTTGGGAATGTGCTCACGAAGGAATTCCGGTGACGCTAATTACCGATAATATGGCGGCTCACTGTATGCAGCGCGGCATGATTGATGCGGTTGTTGTGGGAGCCGATCGCATTGCGGCAAATGGAGATGCAGCCAATAAGATTGGGACTTACAGCGTGGCGCTGATTGCAAAAGCACACAACATTCCGTTCTTCGTTGCGGCTCCGGTTTCAACGATCGATTTCAGCATTGCGGATGGTACTCAAATTCCCATTGAAGAGCGCGATTCGTCTGAGATTTACCAAATCGGTGAAACGGTTATCTGTCCACCTGGCATTGAGTTTTACAATCCTGCGTTTGATGTGACTCCGGCTGAGTTCATTACTGCGATCGTTACGGAATTCGGCGCATTTGCACCGGATCAACTTCAGGCGAACTTACGAGTTGCTTAGGTGCGATCGTATCCTTTGGCTTTGGTCTTGCAGTTAGAGATCGCTATTAAAACAGTCTCTAATTCATACCCTTGAGCCTTCTAACAAAGTCGAAAAAACTGCATTGTTGCTGTTGTCTAGACTAAGGTAGAATAGGTTAAAGCTCGGGGCTATAGCGCAGTTGGTAGCGCGTCTCAATGGCATTGAGAAGGTCAGGGGTTCGACTCCCCTTAGCTCCATTGACTCACTAGCGTTCGTCTGTCCTAGCCATCTTGCGATCTGCCTTAAACTTGCCTTACAGCTTAACTCCTTTACGCCAGCCTACAATGTTCGTAGTTAAGCATCTCTAGGTTAGTCCATAGGGGAACTAGCGTCTAAACCCCCTAAGATCTAATGCTGGCAAGGGACACATCTATTTTAGTCCTTGGGACTTCTGCCAGATGGGCAGCTAACCTAGGTTCTGAAACTCCTACTATGTCTAGCTTTGAGCATTAGCCTAAAATGTCGTGCCTAATTTTGGACTAAGTAGCCCCTGAGGTTCGTAACTAAGGACGGCCCTAAGCTACCCTGATGTGACAGTTGATGTGCCAGTACCTACAGAATAGCCACATGAGATCTCAGCATGGTACTAGGCACAACTTAGCCTGAAAGATAGGTTGGTAACACAGAGATACAAAACACTTAAGTACGAACATAAGAAAGCCCGCGGCTAACCAGGGGCATTGTCCTTTCATGAGTTGGGATCTAAGGCAGTAGGTATTTACTACTAGCCTAGGAACGATACGAGACCTAGCGTACTGAGGTAAAAGTAGTCGTTGTCTGTTATGTCCGTAGGTGGCTCTAAGGTTGGATCTCCACTGGCTGCCATGTAATAAGGCAATAGCTCACTTTCCTTGCCACCTGCCATATCCTCGATCGCCATAGTTAACCATCTAGGGCTAGTTGCCACAGATACACCTAGGATACGCTCTAAGCCGTCATGCAGTTCTGCGATAGAGCGATAGTCCTGACCTTGGAACTGATAGCCTGTAGCGTTGATACGGAGACCATGAAGAGGGTGCTGGAGTAGCTTAAGGGTTGCCTTGATACCCTCTCGCATACGATCGCTGATACCAAGGTCATTCTTGCTGTCGTCAATAGTTTCTAACCACGCCTTAACGATCTTAGTATTGGGGGTACCCCTGTCTACTTGCTCTTGCGCAATTCTAGCGACATAAGCCATAGTCTTAGCGCGTGACTCTGCCTTAGCCTGATCTGCCTGTCGTTTAGCCTGGGCTGCCTCTTCAGCTAGTCGCATTTGTTGGTACAGGTTAGCCTGTAGCTCGTCTAGCTGGGCTTGGGTCATTGGTTTAGTCATAGTTAATAGCCCCGGTTAATTAAGTGAAATTTGATAGCATCACGGATCGCTTGGCTGGGTGCCACGCCATCAACTTCAGCTAGTCTATTGATCCGTTCTAGGTGATCCTTAGGAATGTAGACCGATGTTTTCACGGTCTCAACGGGTAGCGCCATACATTAGCAGGTAAATAGGTGTACCCCTAAACTGTCTACTAAGAGACTAGCCACAGATCCGATACAGCGATCGCCGTGTTAGCCCCCGATAATGCCTCAGGTCTAACCTCTAGCTGCTTACCATTACGAGTCTGTAGGATCAGTCTGTCACCATCGCCTAGGTTGCCTCTGTCTACGGGTACCTGGGTTAGTTCCCCGACATGGTCATAGCTGTATACGCTGAAGATCCAGGGGCGATCGTAGTCTTGTACCTCAACATATAGATCATCTCGTTCTACATAGCGTGTCCGGGTACGTGCGTTATAATAAGAACAGTTGCGATCCATTATCTTTCTCCATAAGATGTCAGTTAGTCAGGGCTAGCATGTTGGCAGCATCGTTAGCCCCATTCACTCAGGTATTACCCTTGCCTACCATTAATTTGTAAAACAACGTTAGACGGGATAACTATGAGAGAACTATTTACGATCGAGGTTATGGCAGTGGACTACAGACAGGAAGAGAAGGAACCTAAACCTAGAAAGACTAAGTACGTAGCACTACGCTTAGAGGCTGATAGCCATGACTGGCTAACCTCAGAAGCAGCTAGATCAGGCAGTGACGTTAGTGCCTTACTGAGAGAAGGTATTGAGCTACTGAAGGCTGATAGGTCTATCCGAGATACAGTACGTGCCCAGTTCCGTAATAAAGGGCTATCGCTAAGGCAAGGTAAGGTACAGACTGCATAAGCCTAACTAATGCTACAGTCTGTACCTATAAGCTAAATGTAGAGTCGCTATAGTGCTATTTTCCGAAACTACCTCCAGATCTAGTGTAGAATAGATGTATTAGGGCATGAAAGCAGACCTGTGGACATGCCCTTTTAGACAGGATAAAGGTACACACGACTAGGAGGTAGTTAACTATGGCAAGAGGGTGTAAGACTGTTGACTTTCCCGATCGACTAGACTTTAGAGTGACCCCAGATCAAAAGAAGGCAGCTAAAGAGAAGGCACGTAAACTAGGCTATTCCAGCGTGGCAGAGATGCTGAGAGCCTACATGCTGGAAGACATTAAGGCAGCCTAATAACTGATCTGGGCAGGTCACTAAACTACCTAAACAGCAAATACCCCGGTCTCACGCCAATGAAACCAGGGGCATCTAACTAACTTATGCGCATGGAGCGCTACAACTATTATGTCACATATTTCACTGTTTGCAACCTCTACCAGACACCCTGATAAAGCCAATGGCGCTACCTGGGAGGTAGATGGTAATAAGAAGGCTAAGACAGATCTTAGAGGCTATATCCTATCTGAAGATGGCGATCGCTCCTATAAATATTGGGAAGTGTTCCAACAGACCATGATCGATAATGGTCTGAAGATGAACTCTTGGAATGGCACTATCGAGCTAGAAGGCAAACCTGGTAAGTACACTCAGGCGCAATTATTGAGTGCCTTTGAGGATGAACTTAGCCTTATGTGTAAGCTGACTACTGAGAGCTTTACTCGTAAGTTCAATATCCTATGTGAGCAACGCCAATTTAACCCAGTGATCCAGTACCTAGAAGGGCTGGTAACTAAGGCTAAGGAGGGTAATATTCTCTGCTTTGGTGACTGGATGTTGGCTAACAATAGCGATCGTAACGAGTATGAAGCCTATGTACGTAGCGCTAAGTATGAAGCTAGTAGAAAACCTGTAGAAGCATGGGAGGGCTGGTCTACTCTGGCTAAGGATGTATTGGGGGTAGACGATGAACTATCACAAGAGATGTTCACCTCATGGCTCATTGGGGCTGTCGCTAGGGCTGTAGATCCAGGGTGCCAGATGCGTCAATGCCTTACCCTACAAGGTGCCCAGGAAATAGGGAAAACTCAGGTACTTAAAGCCCTAGCAGGGGAATATTACAGCAGTCGAGATAGCGAAATGTCTGACGCTGACGTGTATCGTCAATTGCAGTCATGCTGGATCATGGAACTAGAGGAAATTGAGGCGATCGCGTCTAAGCGTAGTGTGGAAAACCTTAAGCGCTTTATCTCAGTACAGGAAGATGAGTATCGCCATCTGTACCAGAATGAAGTCAGAAAGCATCCTAGACATAGCGTATTAGCTGCCACTGCCAACAGTACCAATTTCCTGAGGGATGAAGATAATACACGCTTTTGGGTTATCCCTGTACCTGGGGAGATCAATGTAGAGTACGTTAGATGCCATAGAGACAATATCTGGTTAGAGGCTTATCGTCGTTACTTGACAGGTGAGAAGCCTTGGAATAAGGAGTTATCTCGTAAAGCCTCTGAACGTGCTAAAGGGTTTACTGCTGATAATGAATTATTGGAGACCCTAGAGGCTGTACTTGCTAAAATGGGGGATAAAGGAGCGATCGCGCTAGCCCCTAAGGATATTCTCGCAGCTGTATTTAACGTTACGCCCTCTAGTCGCCAATATACCCCCATGTCTAGAAAGCTTTCTAGTGCTATGGATACCCTAGGTTACACCCAGAAAGAGAGACGTGTAAGTGGCGTTAAGGCTAGATACTACTTTAAGCCTGAAAATGCTGACAGTGAGCTAACCTTAGTGACTTGTGCCCAGCTTGAACAGTACAGGCATAATTCTTACGCATAACCTAGCATAGCCCCTATAGCCCTGGCTTATCAGTCAGGGCTTTTTTTATGGCTTTACTGTCTCAGTGTCTCAGATAAAATAGGGCATCTGAGACATATCTGCGACACCCCTAAAGCCTTACATAGAGGAGCTTCTAGCCTTACTGTCTCAGTGTCGCAGATGTTTGACTAAACTTAAGTATAGACCCTAAAACTACATATAGCAGGTAACTTTGGGTAAACATCTGCGACATCTGAGACAGTAGCCTCTAACCCTTGCCACGTAAGGTTTTAGCATCTGCGACACTATCTGAGACGATCTGAGACAGCTAGCCCCCTTTGTATTACTGACTTACAATAAGGTATTTTATCGAACGTAACAATATGGCTGGGTACGCAGAATGTTACATCACCACACGTGGAGGGCTAGAGATCACCCTGGATGGTCGAACTTATTCAAGTTCACTCATCAAAATTAAATGGAAACATAATAATAAATGGCACTATGCAGAAGGGCAACATAGTCATTCTAGCTATTTGAAGGTTAAGACGTTCTGGTTTGAAACGCCATTAGGTGAAGTGAGAGTACATAAGGACGATGTTAAGGGTGACTGCGACCTCCTTGCCTGTATTTGTCCTAACAGTTATGAGAGAGACAGTAACAGTGCGTACTCAAGTAGGCAGCCTGTAATAATGCATGAAGTGGACATAGAACGTAATGATCAAGGTGAGATAATATCCCTCGTTATCGACAGCAAGAGTTACCCCATAGCTCAAGTTTCTATAAGTATTAGGGGTACGATCATTCAGACTACCCCTTATGACTACAAGCTAGCAGAAAAACTAAAAGTAAGTAAGGACTTAGAAATAGTAACGCCAGACAGGAACTATTCTGTGCGTTTTGAAGACCTCTATAACGATGTTCAAAGGCAGCTTTTGAACATGGTATGCCCAGGTGTTTGTTTATAGCCCTAAGTCTGGTAACTCATGTCTATTGATAAGGTGCCCATAGGTCTTAATTACCATAGTGGCATTTGAGTGCCCTAAGAGATAGGCTACCTGAGTTACAGGCATACCAGCCTCTAAGCAGTGACTAGCAAAGGTATGCCTAGTATTATGAACCGGTCTATAGGCTACCCCTGCATAGCCTAGGATGGGCTGCCAGTATCGCTCTCTCCAGTTATGCCCTGAGATGACCTTACCTTCTACAGAGGTAAATACTAGATCCTCTGGCTTACCAGGTACGCCTAGGGCATACCTTAGGCTATCGTGCAAGGTTAGCAGTCGGATAGATCCTGTCTTAGTCTTCTTACGCTGCCTAGTGTGACCATTACCAGATCTCTTAATGGGTAGAGACTCAGCGATCGTAATGTAGCCAGCGTATAAGTCTACATCCTTCCATCTCAAACCTATCGCCTCACTAATTCTTACCCCGGTGGCAAATAGGAACTTAACCAAGGGTACGTAATGGGGTGATCTATCCTCAAATGCTGCCAGGATAGCCCTCATTTCTGCCTTGGTAAATGGCTGGATACGCTTCTTTTCTGCCTTGGGTGCCTTCATAGCCGCGTAGGGGTTAACTGTGACTAGCCCTTGCTCTACAGCCCAGTTAAGGCAACGTCTAGCCATCCAGAGCCGTACCTGATACGTAGAGGGCTTGATATCTGCCTTGGCTAACCAAGTGGTATCAGTGATCTTAGGGTTAGCCTTGAGTAAGACAGATCTAAAGCCCTTGTAATGGTTAGCGTAGGTTTCAGGGTTCAGGTTCAGCGTAGCCACCCATTGATCGAACAGGTCTAGCAGGTGTGCAGGCTTGGCTATCTCTGGGACTGCCTTCTGTACCAACCTGTAGCTGTCAAGGCTAGGATCGAATTTACCTGTGAGAATGTCTGTCTCGATCCTGAGGGCGATCGCCTTGGCTACCTCTAGATCCTTCTTATTGCTGTAGCTACCCCCTGGTACTGGGTTTAGTCCATAGCGTTTTCCTGATACAGAGAAACGTAACTGAATAGAGCCTCTGTTATCGATAGGGGTGATCTTTCGCATCTGCCTTAAACCTGACTGTAGGAATAGGTCAAGGCAGTCGTAAAGTAGGAAGGCTGGACTTCCTAGCGTCTCAATGGCATTGAGAAGGTCAGGGGTTCGACTCCCCTTAGCTCCACTACCTGGAAACGTTGATGTATCAAGGTTTTCCGGGCTTACTCCCTAGCGCTAGGGAGCTAACTGATTCTCAATAAGTAGCGTCTGAAAGCCTCAGAAATCGTCAGGAGAGTTCTGAAATTGGTACGGATTTGGTCCCTTCTCAGTAACAGGGTGCGTGATCAGATAGAGTGTGAAAAATAAACAGTAGAAATAGTGCTTTTGGTGGTAACGGTGGTAACGGTGGCTTGACACCATTGCCCTGTAATGCTTTTAGACGTTACCACTCATTTTTAGGGTGGTATTCAGGTGGTAACAGAGAAGGGGAGGTAATGTTTATCAACCCCTAATAAAATCAAGCGTTTCAGCGCTGTTACCACCTCAAAAGCAGCGTTACCACCCTTGTATCGTCAAAGGTGGTAACTGATGGCAAAATCGCAAAAAGGAAGTGTAGCGGTTTCGGCGGTAGACGGTCGGTTACGGTTGCGATGGCAAGCGATCGACGCTGAGGGCAAACAGAAACGATTCTCTCTAGCGTTTGGCGCAAGCAACGCGACGAATCGACTTGCAGCCGATCGTTTAGCGCGACAAATAGAATTAGACATTGCAAGCGGAAACTTTGATCCATCACTGCGGAAATACAAAGTAGGTACGGATCGACAAGACTTGCTAACCGTAGTTCAACTGCTTGATCGTTTTGTGTCTGCGAATATTGCCGCAGAGCAGTCCAGCAGCCAACAGCGCTATCGAACCGAAACCATCTTGTGAATTGCTTTCGAGATTTAGAGGTCGATCAAGTCACCGATAAGAAAGCGATCGTGTTCCTGCGCTACCTGCAAGACTGCGGACAGAGCGGTGAAACTGTGAATCTCAATCTCACCTTGGTTCGCGCTATCTGGAAGTGGGGAATTAAGAAAGGACTTGCTCGAATCAATCCTTGGCTTGATATGAAAGTCAAAACCGAACCGAGACGAGCCGCGAAGCCATTCAGCCGTGAAGAAATTCAGCAGATTCTTGCCGCATTTGAAGCAAACTACTATCACCATTTTGTGCGGTTTCTATTGGGTGTGGGATGTCGCATTGGTGAAGCGATCGCGCTCGAATGGGCGGCATTGAATGAGGACTGTTCGGAAGTGTGGATCGGTAAAGCTTGGGATGCCAAGGGTAAGCGCGTCAAGTCCACTAAAACGAATGAAACTCGCACCGTTCCGATCAGTCCCAATATCCAAAAGATGCTGCAAGAACTGAGAGAGCAGAGCGAGTCTAAGTTAGTGTTTCCCGCGCCAAAAGGTGGTTATATTGACGGCAACAATTTTCTGAAACGGCACTGGAAGCCGTTGTTTGAAAACACAGGGATTGAGTACCGCACTCTTTACAACAGCCGCCATACCCGTTGGAGCCATGAGATTGAATCGGGCAATTTAACCATTGCAGAAGCCGCTGATTATGCAGGGAATAGTCGTAGAACGATGATGGATCGGTATTATGGTGCGACAAAGCGCCCACGATTGAAAGACTTCGACTAGGCGCGTTTACGGCTGAATAGCTCTTTTCGCTTTGCTGAGATCGCTTGCTCATGCGCTTCTGGGTCATTTTGGAATCGAACCGCTAAATCAATCATTGCAGGGTCGAAACGTCGCAGCCTTCCAGAGCCACCGTAATGAATTCCAGAGTAAATAGCCGTCTTTAATCCACCGCTCGATCGTCGATTCCGATAGCTTCGTTCTCTGACAAGTTTCGTCTAAGGTGAGCCACATTGTTCTGTTTCCGTCGATTTGATTTGTAATTTGCGTAGAGTTCGAGTGTTGGGATGACTTCCAAAAGTAGCTTGATCGCGCCTGGATTACGGGAGATGCGATCAATTAATCGGTGTGCATATAGCCGAAGCTCATTAGGCTGATTCAACTCACAAGCCTCTCTCGGTAGGGTTCGCAGTCTCGAAGCCAGTATTTTTCGCCTGTTTCACTTTGCAATTTGTATTCGCCTGTTGGTCTGTTTTTTGGAGCCTTGGTAATCGAAAACTTTGTTCCAGTCGGCTTGTGTACCGCGATCGCGTTCGGTGTGACCCAAGCGGGAAGCTCAGGATTCTTCGGATTGCGTGGTTCACTCTGATCGACTTGTGGTTGAGCCGTAGGCAGTTCAGGCTTAATCCAGCCCTTGGTTACTTTGCCTTCGATCCGCTTTGAATCGCGCCGCCATCCTGCTTTCTTCAGGATTTCAGCTATACGCATCTGCGAAGCTTTGTCTTGTCGCGCAGTTTCGATCAGCCCTTGCAGATCGAGAATTTCCTTTGTGGTTACAAACTCTAGAGCGTCAACATAACTCAATACTGGGTCTGTCCAAGGGTCGCTGGTTTGAAATTGCTCTGCAATTCCGGCTGCTGCAATCTCTTCTAAGTCGAAAAGCCACCATTGCTCACTTGCTTTATAAAGTGCAACCGCAGCCGCCCAGATGCGATCGCGCTCTGCCTTGAGCAATGCGGCGTTGATATCTTTCAAAACCGGAATTACCCAGAATCGACGATTCCCGGTGCTATCGCTCAAGAATTCATTTTGGTTAGTGGTTCCGACGATCACAGACGATCGCGGCATTTCCTCAGTATCTCGACCGTAGGGAGGTCTTACAAAATCAGTGGAACTGCTTAGAAAAGCTTTTGTTGCTGCAACGTCTTTACGTCGGAAAACTGTCTCAAGTTCCGCCCATTCGACAAACCAGACACGGTGCAGCTTCAGTTTCTCGTCTTTGTCAGAGACGTTAGCTAACGAGTCGTCAAAGTATTGATCGCCTGCCAGAATTTTGAAGAACGTCGATTTTCCCGCGCCCTGCTTACCTTGAAGAATCAGTGCTGTATCAACTTTGCAGCCCGGATTGTAGGCTCTGGCTACTGCTGCAATCAAAGAGCGCTTGATCATTGAGTTGTAGATTGGTTCAGTTTGCCCGAAATACCGTTCTGCAAAGCTGCTCAGAATTTCGGTGCTGTTGCCGTGTTCAGTGGAAACTCGATCAAGATATTCAACGATCGGACTGTAGGAGTTTCGTTTAGCTGCCAGTAGAAAGACTTCTGAGAAAGTGGCGTTGTTTGATTTCGCTCGAAAACCGTACTGAATATTGAGTTGAGTCTTTGCAATTCCTGCGGAAAAAGGTTTGGATTCAAGCTCTACTTGCTTTTTGAGCGTGTTGAATCGAAGTTTGGAGCCAAATCCCTGAATTAGGCTGAGGTAGTCAAAAAAGGTTCTGTCCTTTGAGATTGCGCTCCACAAATAGCCACCCGGAAGCCTCGCTAATTCCTCAATTCGATTATCTTTGCGATACTTCTCAATCACTGACTCAGCAAGCTCGGAGATTGAATCTTTATCAATCTCAGCCCTGATCGCACGAATTGCCTGAATTAGTTGATCAGCCTTCGGTCTGCTTAGGTAGATAATTGCCAGCCTCAAAATGGCATCTACACACTTCTGCTTTTCTTTCTGCTCCAAAGCTGCCCAATGTTTTGGGATCTCAAGTAGAAATTCTTCCGGTTCAAATGCAGAATCAATAAGAGATCGATAGTTCTGTGCTGTGTAACCAGCCTTAAAATACTCACATAGTCCAGCTTTCGGCTCACCTTGAATTTCGGGAACTAGCTGGATTTTCCCATTTAGATACAATCCAGCCTTGAAAAGTTGTGTGAAAACATTTGGATTGCGCCAGCCGTCTGCATCGTAAAGTAGCGTGTAGCCTGCTTTTGGTTTCAGTGCCTTGTAGCAGTGGCTTACACCTGGGATCGCGCCTGTTGGGATACCACCATGAATCGTTCCCGCCGCCGCATCTTTGAAACCTTCTGTCATTACTTCACAGTTTTCAGGCAGATAAGCCTTCGACTGCTTACCGCATGGCGTTAAATACTTCGCTGGTTTTCCGTTGCGATTTGGGGGATTGTCGCACCGTAACTGCCCGTAATCCAAAGTGAAGGAAAAATAAATTCCACTGCTTGACCGATATTCGCCCAAATCATCTTTGCATATGATGTTGAGCGATCGCGCTTCTGATTCAGTAATTGAACGAACTCCGATCGATTCAATCTGATCGATCCGGGAGTCGCTGAAGCCCTCGGACGCGAGGTGTGAGCGGTGATGGTCGAGAAGCACTATCGCAGCCCTCCTTGCTTTTGGAGATCAGCAATTCGCTCTGCTAACACAAGCCGCAAATCAAACTCGATCGATAGTTTATTGAATTTGTCTCTACGGAGCCGGATGCTCTGAAAGGCAATTGGGTTGGGAGCTGCTAAAATAAGCATAAGAAAGTTACCCGCCTCCTGCGGGGATTGAAGCGATCGTGAATCCAGAGCCTCTAAACTCTTGTGGATTGGCGATCGCTTTTTGCTGATTTTGAGTTCTTTGAAGCTATTTGAAGCTAATTGTTAGGGAATTGGTTTCGGTTTCCTTAAAGAAGAGTTGCCTAGCAAATCCTGCCAAGCAGAAGTTTATGAATGTCAACCTCTTCTTTTACTTACTACGAACCTGCTTGCACTTAAAAATGTAAAGGCAAGTTACGAATCCGTTACCTTAATAATGTATGGCATGTATGGCATGTATGGCGGAACTGGCGTAGGTTCTGCCCACCGAACGGGTTGCATTGTCTTAGACAAGACAGGCTGACCGTAGTTGTACACTATGTTGCTGGCGCGGTTTCTTACTTCCTTCGACCTCAAGAAACTGAGGTAAGCTTTGTGAGCCTTGAGAAACTTTTCCCATGCCTCTCTTAATGGCTTGTGCCGAAACCGCTCATGCCAAATGCCATACAGACAAAAATTTAGCCATGGTTCAGAGCGCCACTTCTCCAACGCTTGCGTTTCTTCTGATTGACTTGCTCTACCCCTAAAAAGCTTAGATTGAAAAGTTCTCATTTCCCTCTCTTGCTCTAGGGTCATTCCAGCACTGCAACGATCAGTAAGGATTAAGTTAATGCTATCTTGGCGTTCGTCCTTTAGAATTTGGACAAAAAGTGCTCTAGGATCCGAAAATCTGAACTCATAGCCTGAATTAGTTGCAGCCTCCCTAATCAAATCAAAACCTTGATTGAGTACTTGCAGCTGGGTCCAGGAAATATCCCCTTCTAGGTCTAATAGCCGCTTCTTGATAGGCGTGTTAGTCCAGTCGACTGCATCGAAGGGGTCAGCAGGACGAAGCCCTGAGGAAAGCAAATCTAGAAAGATAACTCTCTGCAACGTTAAACTAAAAGAGCCTAAGACAACTTCAATAGAGCGTCGTCGTTTTATCGGAAAATCACGCGTATCAATCTCCATTGAAAGCGAATTCAAAGCTCGAAATAAGCTTCTGTTGGGAAGCGTAGCTACTGTTTTAATCATGAGACGTGGAATAACGACATTGAAAAAAGATACTGAAGAAGTGATCACTAGCGGAAAAAGCAAGTCGATGTAACAAAACCGCAACAGAGTTCATTCCTGCCTCTCTAATTTCTGTTAAAAGTTGACGCTATCTATTAACTCACTCTGCCCAAGCTTCCGCAGAGAGTGGGAGTTCATTAAGCTCAGCACGGGCTTCGCGCCAAGTCGGATAGTATTGATCGAGAAGTGCAATGAAGCGATCGCTGTGAGTCGGTTCTATCAAATGCGCGAGTTCGTGAACGATGACGTATTCGAGAAGATCTTTCGGTTTCTTGACTAGCTCTGTATTTAGCCGAATGTGTTTGGCTTTAGGATTGCAGCTTCCCCATTTGGTCTTCATGCGCTGTAAGAAATAGGCTGACTGCGAAGATAAAAGAGTCTTTCTGCTGCCAATCTGACCCCTAAGCTGACCGGCTTTGTGCCTTTGTATTGATTTGTCGATTGGGAGCAGAAAGACCCTTGTTGTTTGTA
>NZ_JAMPLL010000035.1:0-34522 GCF_039962495.1 Leptolyngbya sp. AS-A5
TGGATGACACAGCAGCTTGAAGCATTATCACCGCAGACAATCGCGTCAATTACAGGACGAGCTTCAATCCTCGAAGCACTATCTGTAGCCGCAATTTAGAGAATTGGTATTAGCCTTCTTCTACGGTGACAACTGGCGAGAAGAAATCGCACCCCTGCCCACAGGTCAAATCTATGTCGATCGACTGCGCGAGATTTCTAACACAAATCCGGTTTTGTTGATTGCTCATGCTTATACACGCTACTTGGGCGATTTGTCAGGTGGTCAAGCACTGAAACGAATTGTGCGATCGGCATTAAAACTACAAACCGTTCAGGGCACAGAATTCTATGAGTTTGAGCAACTCCCGACTGTAGAGGCAAAGCTAGCCTTCAAAGGGTGGGCAATTTGGCTGCTGAAAGCTGTTGGATTAGCGCACAAAGTTGTCATGCCGCCGCAGTCTACTACTGCCCCTAAACTGTAGTGAAACTAGGAATATTTGTGCAGTTAAAGCATTAACAGCTAAGTTAAAGCGATAGTTAGCAGGTCTCGCCTGCGATCGCGCGCTGAGCTTAAAATTCCGCGAAGCGAGTTTGCGAGTCTATCAACGTCCTCACAAGTTCCTCACAGTCTTTTCGTATCTTGAACATAGAGCGATTTAGTTCTCGCTTTATGTTCAAAGAAGACCAGGAGGAATGTTATGTCGCTGATTCACTGGCAACCTCTTAAAGAATTGGAAGCATTACGGCATCAGATGAATCAGGTTTTCGATGCGTGGCTGCACCCAGATCCAGAAGCCCGATCGCTGTCACCAATCGACGGTATGGCTTGGACACCTGCGATCGAACTTCACGAAACCGATACCGATGTCGTTCTCAAAGCAGAAGTTCCGGGGATAGAAGCAAAAGATCTGGATGTGCAAGTTTCTGAACATACGATATCGATTTCTGGTCATCACCAAGAGGAAACACGAACCGAAGAAAAAGGCGTATTTCGCTCTGAGCTACGGTATGGACAGTTTCAACGCTTGATTCCGCTCCCAACGCCGGTGCAATACGACCAAGTGAAAGCAGACTTCAAGAACGGCATTCTGACACTAACCTTGCCTAAAATTGAATCGGCACGTAAGCCTGTAGTGAAGGTGAACCTGGAAGAAAAATTGCGCGAGGCAACGACTCAACAGCGGCAAGCCAAAGAACACCAGGAACAAAACGTCCACCGCCGGGCTGAAGATGCTTTAGAAACGATGCAAATGGGTGATCTTGATCAAGCGACACGGGAAACGCTAACCCAAGAGCGACACCAAAACGAGCAGCGGCAAGAATCTGCTCATCTGCGAGCCAACCAGTAAAAGCAACCTACGTACTGTTTGAGGAGAAAATATGTTTACTCGAATGCGATCGAGTTGGGAAACTGTGAAGGCAATTCCAAACGAAGTTGGACAATTTATCGCTGGAGCGATCAGTCGCATCTTTGGACTCAACGATGATAACTATCCAGCAACCGGAGTTCAACCCTTTGAAGGAGAACCCGCTAAGGAAAAACATTTCTAGCTTGAATTGTGAATCAGGGGATGAGTTGAGGTTGTAATCCTCAACTCATTTTTATGATATTGAAGATTCAAGAATGGCTCAGATCTCCAGCAAGCTGCTTCTGATATTCAGCATTCAAATCGCCTGTTGGATAGTACCAAATATTCCAGTTGCCAATTCCATATTGTGCCGGATCAAAGCGTTCGTCGAGTCCAAGATAGATATTAAAGGCACTTGCAATTCGTACCGAGTTAAGCGATCGGGCTCTTTTTAGCTCAGCGCTTCTTGGTCATGAATCAATAACGAAACGAACAAATCTCTTCTGGAACTTATCTGTAACTTGACAGTAGCTTTATCTTCGACTGCTGCTCAGGTTCTAAATGTTCAGCCGAGTAGCACTAACGCAACGCCGAACAGGACTTGTAGAACGTCGATCTAAGCTACATTAAATTCGCGTCGAAATCGATCGCAGCTCATCTGGAATTACGTCCGCATCCGAAAACTCCAGAATCGTTTCTGACAGTCCCAAATAGCCCGATTCTGCAAATGATAACAACATCCGTTGCAGCGCAAACCACACTTCCGGTTCATATTCCCAATCGCGCCCCCGACTTGCCCGACCAGAAATCGACTTCAGCGCCCAAAAATAACTATTTCGCACCACAGACCCCCCTTTTTTGAACGGCGGCACATCTTCGTGATGCAGATACAGAATATCGCTTTCGATTCTCGCTCTCATTTTTCCAACCTAAAAGAAATCCCCCATAGCCATACGCTACAGGGGATTCAATTCTAGCGAATTAAATTAATAGCCGCCGCGCGAGAATCCGCCTCGACGATCGCCACCATTGCGACCACCGCCACCGCCACTGCGGCCACCGCCCGATTCTTCACGGGGCTTTGCCTTGTTGACACGCATATCGCGACCCATCCATTCCGCACCGTCTAGGGCTTCGATCGCTTTATCTTCTTCGGCATCCGTTTCCATTTCCACAAATCCGAACCCACGCATCCGTCCAGTTTCACGATCAACCGGAAGCTGAACGCGCTTAACAGATCCGTATTCTGCGAAGATTTCGGTCAAATCTTCCCGCGTAACCTCGTAAGATAGGTTACCTACATAAATCGACATTGAAAAAGATCTCCAGAACCAGAAATAACCGAGGCAGTCGTATCGGAGTGTGCCTGCTTTAGCCCAAACAAACTTGCTAGTTTCAATGAAAACGAACGAGTCACTGTCAGAAAAAACAAACGATTCAACCGAATCAATACCTCTTCTCATTTACTGTAACACGAATCTCTAGAGCGGACAGATTTCAGCAATTTGAGATATATCGCAATGTTTGAACGATCGCGATAGTTTAGAGTCTGGGAAACGGTGATTTGGAGGATCTTATGGCTGTGGCATCTTATGGCACTTGGAAGTCGCCGATTAGCTCGGATCTGATTGTGGCAGGGACGATCGGACTCGGACAAATTAAGCTGGACGGCAAAACAATTTACTGGAGCGAGTCACGTCCGACTGAGGCAGGACGGAATGTGATTGTACAGCGTTCAGCGAATGGCGAGACGATCGATCTGACACCTGCCCCGTTCAACGCCCGTACACGGGTGCATGAATACGGGGGAGGGGCATTTATGATTGCGAATGGAACCGTTTATTTCTCGAATTTTGCCGATCAGCGACTTTATCAGCAGACCGATGGATCTGAGCCGATCGCGCTGACTCCTGAAGCGTCATTACGATATGCCGATGCCCTATTCGATAGTGCTCGAAATCGCCTCGTTTGTGTACGCGAAGAACATCAAGATCAAAGCGTTGAGAATACGATCGCTGCAATTTCGCTCACGGATCAAAGTCAAACCGTTCTGGTTTCAGGTTCAGATTTCTATGCGTTTCCGCGTCTGAGTCCTGATGGTTCTCGCCTCAGTTGGATTTGCTGGAATCATCCGAATATGCCTTGGGATGGAACCGAACTCTGGACAGCAAAAATTAGAGCAGACGGAACGCTAGACACACCGGAAAAGATTGCAGGTGGATTAGAGGAATCGATTTTTCAGCCGGAATGGTCGCCGGATGGCAGTTTGATTTTTATTGGCGATCGTACGGGCTGGTGGAATTTCTACCGCTGGAATCCTACAACCGGAAAAACTGAATCCCTCTGTGAGAAAGCCGCAGAGTTTGGTTTACCGCTCTGGGTGTTTGGAATGTCTACCTATGGCTTTGCTGGAAATCAAATCATTTGTAGCTATACCGAAAATGGATTGAGCCGCTTTGCCAGTTTAGATTTAGACACTCGCGAACTCACTCCAATCGCAACGCCTTACACCAGCATTGCAGGACTCCAAGCTTGTGCAGATCATGCGGTATTTCTGGGCGGATCATCAACGGAGCCGAGCGCGATCGTCAAATACGATTTGCAGACTCAACAATTTGAAGTGCTGAGACGCGCCAGCGAACTGCGAATCGATCCCGGTTATCTTTCGGTGCCAGAAGCGATCGAGTTCCCGACTGAGAATAATCTCACGGCTTTTGCTTTGTACTATGCGCCCAAAAATAAAGATTACACCGCTCCTGAAGGCGAACGTCCACCGATGTTAGTCAAGAGTCACGGAGGGCCGACCGCTTCGACTTCTGCTGCATTTAACTTAGGCATTCAGTATTGGACAAGTCGCGGTTTTGCCGTTTTGGATGTGAACTATGGCGGTAGTACCGGATATGGACGCGCTTATCGTGAACGTTTGAAAGGAACTTGGGGCATTGTCGATGTCGATGACTGTGCAAATGGAGCGAAATATCTTGCCGAGCAAGGCAAGGTGGATGGCGATCTCTTAGTGATTGCAGGCGGAAGTGCAGGCGGATATACAACGCTCTGCGCTCTCACATTTAGAAATACATTCAAAGCAGGCGCGAGTTACTACGGCGTAAGCGATCTCAAAGCGTTAGCAGAAGATACTCATAAGTTTGAATCGCGCTATCTTGATGGTTTGATTGGTGCGTATCCAGAAAGAGCCGATTTATATGAAGAACGTTCTCCGATTAGTGTGGTCGATCGCTTGTCCTGTCCGGTGATCTTCTTCCAAGGTGATGAAGATAAGATTGTGCCGCCGAATCAGGCAGAGATGATGGTTGATGCTTTGAAACAAAAAGGATTACCTGTAGCATATGTGTTGTTTGAGGGCGAACAACATGGATTCCGTAAAGCAGAAAACATCAAGCGTGCTTTAGATGGAGAATTCTATTTCTATTCACGGGTGTTTGGGTTCGAGCCTGCGGATAAAATCGAACCTGTGCCAATCTTTAATCTCTAGAATGTTATGCCTCCAGTCGTTGGATTTATTTTGCTGACTCATACTCATCCAAATCAGATCCGGCGATTGGTCGATCGCTTAAATCGCCTGTTTGATCATCCGCCGATCGTGTGTCATCACGATTTCTCGCAATGTCCATTACCGATCACGGACTTCACTGAAAATATTTCCTTCGTACAGCCGCACCTGCAAACCCGCTGGGCAGAGTTCTCACTGGTTGAAGCGGTGATCAAAGCAATGGAGCAGATGCAGCAACGGCGCGATCGACCTCAATGGACAATCTTACTCAGTGGTGCAGACTATCCAATCAAGCCTGCCGCGCAAGTCATTGCAGATTTGCAAGCAAGTCAGGCTGATTTCTATATGGTTGGCGATCGCATTCAACCGCCGCATTTTCCAACAGATTGGCATCGAGAAATGTATGCTCGATACTACACGCGATGGCTACCGATGCCAAAACCTGTAGCAAAGCTGCTGGATCTGAATTGGCAAAAGTTGCGTTTAAAACCAATGAGCTTAATGAAGCCGTTTGTGCCCTTTTCTTCAGACTTTCATTGTTATGCAGGGCAGGCTTGGTTCTGTGCAAATCAGCGATCGATCGACTATATTCTCGACCATTACAAAAACTATCCCCAAATTGTGAACCACTTTCGTTGGGTGATGTTTTCAGATGAATCCTATTTTCAAACAATCATTGGAAATGCCCCGCACTTGAAGCCCGATTTCTTGAATGATTGGCGCTACAAAGATTGGTCAGCCCGTCTACCACACCCAAAGATTCTTGATCAATCGGATTTACCAAAGCTTCGAGCCTCGACTGCCCATTTTGCCCGTAAATTTCTGCCGGATGCGCCTGTGCTAGATGATCTCGATCGCATCATCTTTCAGTTAGAGTAATCCGCTTCCGTTTGAGTTTGAGAACGCTCAAATCCTGCAACCTCAGACAATGTATAAAGCGGACGGTTTTTCACTTCTTCGTAAATTCGTCCAATATATTCACCTAAGATGCCAATACTGAGAAGTTGCACTGCACCGAGAAAAAAGATGGCGACGACGATCGTGGTTAATCCGGTTAGCGGTGAGGCAGGATAAGCGATCCTCCAATAAAACACTAAAATCATCATCACAATTGCAACAAATGCAGCGAATAAACCTACATAAGTAGAAATGCGAAGCGGAACTTTTGAGAATGAAACTAAACCGTTAATCGCTAATCCTAGTGATTTATGAAAGGAATACTTCACCTCACCAGCAAATCTTGGATCGCGCTCAAATTTCACCGCAGTTTGACGAAATCCGACCCATGATCGTAATCCCCGAACATAGCGATTGCACTCTGGCATTGCATTTAATAAATCCACCACCCGGCGATCCATTAAGCAAAAGTCCCCGGTATCTGTTGGAATATCCACATCCGCAAGCTGTTTTAGCAAACGGTAAAACACATATGCCGTAAACCGCTTAAACCAACTTTCTTTGTGGCGCTGGGTTCGCTGAGCATAAACAACTTGATATCCCTGCTGCCACTGCTCAATCAGTTCTGGAATGAGTTCTGGCGGATCTTGTAAATCTGCATCCAAAATCATGACAGCATGCCCTCGTGCATGGTTCAATCCAGCAGTCACCGCCATTTGATGCCCAAAGTTTCGCGCAAAACT
Organism: Leptolyngbya sp. AS-A5; assembly: GCF_039962495.1. Taxonomy (NCBI): domain Bacteria; kingdom Bacillati; phylum Cyanobacteriota; class Cyanophyceae; order Leptolyngbyales; family Leptolyngbyaceae; genus Leptolyngbya; species Leptolyngbya sp. AS-A5. The sequence continues at coordinate 6,482 of NZ_JAMPLL010000035.1, forward strand.
GATATAGCACACACGCGGGTCTTTGTAGTGCAATTCTCGAATGAGACAGAGCGATCGATCTCGACTGCCATCGTTAATCAAAATCAGTTCAGAGGCTGCATCTAAGCGATCCATCACGGCACTGACGCGATCGTATAATGCTGCAATCGTATCTTCTTCATTATAAATCGGGATGATCAGAGAGTACGTTGGCAACATGGCATTATTGAGGAGCTTTAGAACTGACAATCCAAAACGAAACAATCGCGATCGCACTTAAACTACTTAGGACAACACCGATAGTAAAAACAGGTGTCCATCCATACCAAAGCTTAACATCAGAGGTTCCTGCCGGAAGCTTTAGTTCGATTGTGCCATCATTTGCCATCTCAATCGGTAGATTTTTCTGATTCGCACGAGCTTGCCAAGCTGGATAGTAATAAGTTCTCAGTCTAACGATCGCAGGCGTAGGAGTCGTGACTTTGAAAGAACGATATAAACTTTTCCATTCCTTTAGCTCGATAGAAGCTGCGGGCGGAGTCACAAAGAGAATCAGGGGTTGTCCCAAAATTGGAGTTGGAATGGTGGAATCTGGGTTTTTTAGCAGTGGACGATACTCTGGCAAGTCAATCAGATTGTCTTGATACGGGTTATCAACAATCTCCTTGATCGCTTCAAGATTAACGACTTTGCCCTGTCCGGGACGATTAAGCGTGGGTAATCGCCGTGAGAGGTCTAAAGAATACTTAAAGTTGGCAACAATCACCGCCACAATCAGAATTGACAAAATTAAACTGACGCGCCACTTCAAGCTCCGCAGTCCTTGAACTGCGATCGCAGCTAAAATTGCCCCAGCCAGCGCAAACATTCCGAGCAATCTCACCGGAAACTGTACCATTTGCAGTGTTGAACTCGCTTGCCAAATCGGCGTTGATAACACACTCATCATGAACGCCAGCGCGATCGCAAATCCCAAGGCTCCCCAAACCCGCGATCGCTGCTTCCAGCAGCAAATCAACGCGATCGTGCTAAACACTGCGATCGCGGCTCCTTGATGAACATAGATATAAGCCATCTTGGAAATCTGGCTGAGAGGTAGCAGTTGAAGCTGACCACTACCAATCATGTTTGCCTGAAATCCACCGTTGACTGCCTTTAATGCTTTGATGTTGGCAAACGATTGCTCAAACACCGCAGGCAGCAAGAAAAAACTAGCCAATCCAAATCCAACCCCCGCCGCCGCAAACAGAGGTAGAATTCGCTTCCATGATTGTTTGAGCATCAATATCAAAAGATAAATCACCCAAGCGATCGTACAAAGCAACAAGCTCGGAACGTGAGTTAATGCCACTACTGCCCAGAATACTGCCAGCGCCGCAATCCATCTCGATCGCTCAATCGCTCGATCCGTGAGATGCAAGCCGAGCGGCATCAACGGTTGAGCAAACAATGCCGCAATTCCACCAAAGTACACTAGATTAGTTAACTGAGGAGCCGACACATAAAAAATCGCGCCTGTAAACGCTGCAACTCTGCCCCATTTACGTAAACCGTACAGATAGAATCCCAATCCTGATGTGAACAGCGCGATCTAACACAATGCGGCGATCGTTTGCTGAATGTTCAATCCCAATAGTCGAAAACTCGCTCCCAGGTAATAGACCAAGGGCGGATAAAACACAAACGTCGGGCTACCATATCCATAATTAGCTCCAGCCAACCAGCGCGGGTAAACATTTTCCGTAAGCTGCATGGCGAAATGCTGAATCCAAGTCATATGCCAGGACAAATCGCCCAGACCATTCACACCATCGCGAATCATCTTCCAGGCAATCACGATCGCCGCACCGCCGATGAGCGAGATCGCAACCCAATCAAGTGTGCGAGTCGTTCTCAGCCGTTTTAGAGAACTTGTGGCGAGTTCAAAATCAGAGAGCATGAAGGCAAGCTCAACGACAACGAACGTATATTGCCCAAATTTCTAATTCTTTAACGTGCTGAAAAGGCTTGATTCAAATGCGATCGATCCTGTATGATAAAAACACATCCAGGGCGGATGGCGAAACTGGTAGACGCACCACACTCAAAATGTGGCACCGAAAGGTATGAGAGTTCGATTCTCTCTCCGCCCATATCAATCACAGTAAGGGTTTCCACATTTTTCTTGGGTTTATCTACCAGTTCCCCCATCCACCCTGAATGTCTTTTAGACGTGAGATTGGTAGAAAATTGGTAGAAAAGTCGAAAGTCTGACTCGACAAGCTTTTCAAGTCCTACCCAGTCCTTAAGTGCTAGGTAGATTATGAATTTCAAATTGGGTTCTGATAAGGGTAGATATCGTATTGATTTCACACTCGACGGAAATCGGAAGCGGTTCTACCCCGGTACATCCGATGAGCTTACAGCTAGGAACATTCTGCGGCGAATGCAATTCGATTGGGAGCAGGGACAATTTGATCTCACGCTTCAGTCATACAAGCTAAAGAATCGCGCTCAAACACAACCAAAAACTGATTTGAATGCGAGTACTAGGAAAAATACAACTGCTCCAAAACTACTGATTCTTTGGGATCAATGGGTTGAATCACTCAATTTACCACTGAGAACACTCAATAATCACTACCACTGTTGCAGAGTAATGATTGCGAAAGCGAATCCTAACTGGAGCGATATGGTTTGGTTTACTCAGTTGGGTTTGAGTGCTTCTACTTGGAACACCCGCAGAAGATTCATCAAAGCTTGCGTTAATTGGGCGATCGCAGAGGGTTTAGTACAAGGTAAAAATCCTTGGAATAACCTGAAACCAAGAAGAGGGAAGAAAACAGGAGCTAAACCCTTTACCAAGGAAGAGATCGCACTCATTCTGGAAGCATTCGAGAGCGATCGATTTTGCTCCAAATTCTCTCCGTACAAACATTCCTTTTACGTCCCGTTTCTCAAGTTCTTGTTCTTGACTGCGGTTAGACCGGGTGAGGCGATCGCCCTTCAATGGAAACACATCGATTTCGAGAACGATTTGATTGAGATCTCAGAAGCAATAGGAAGAGATTTAGAGTTTTCGCCTTATACCACTAGAAAAACTAGGAAGGAGACGAAAACTGGAACTACCAGATACTTACCGATCAACCCTGCTCTGAAGAAATTGCTGATTTCTCATCTGTCTACAGGAGCTAACCCGGATGCTCTTGCATTCCCCGGAGCGAGAAATAGTAAGTTTCTCGACACTAGAGCGTTTAGGGAAACGTGGAAGAAAGTGCTGGATGAATTAGGCTTGGAGTACCGCAATCCCTATCAGACTAGACACACTGCTTTAAGCCATATTGCTCAGAAGCACAGTTTACTGGCTGCTGCGAAAGTTGCAGGACACAAATCTCTAGATATGGTGAGTCGGCATTACGCAAAATTTGTGGATAACCTGAGCGATGTAATGCCTGATTTCTAGCGAACTACATCGATTTGAATCCATTTCGGCACGTTCAGCTTATTGAGCGTGTTTTTTGTATCTGTGTTAATAGCTCCTCTATAAAAAACACTGTAATACGAAGAGAAGACATCTCATTTTCTAGCTGCATTGTTGGCAGGAAATAAGCAAAGATAGAGTTAATCTTGGTCAAGAATGTTACTCGGTACATAAATTGCAAAACAATCGTTTGCGTGTATTAAAAAGAACACACTTAAGCGGTAGAAAATTCTTGTTCATTCTAATTTAAAGGTGATAGAATGCGAGGCTATTTTTCATCTCTATAATTATTCATTCAAAACAATTCAACTAGCAGAAATTCAGACAAACATCCGTGGTTTTACGGTGGGATGAAGGGTGAATAAATATTAATATTGAATATGTTGAATGAAGTACTAAGTTGATCACAAGGAGAGCATGTTCTATGTCTTGAATGAGTTTATAACGAACAGATGCATAATGTCTTGGTAAATTGACTTGCATCGTATGGCTGATGCTTAAGTGGATCAGAATATTGCCTAAATTATATTTCGTAACCGCTACTATAACTGCTACTAACGGATTCAATCCTTCTACGTACACTAAAAATAACGATCATCAATTCAAGGATCAGAGCATTACGATTCCAGAATTGCTGATAGCTATTTAACTCAACTATTGAAATTTTTGGAGCTTGCTTCTGAGCTTCATCAGGTATTTCGCTATGCAATAAATCTCTATACCAGGCTATTGCTGAACTAGGTATAGATCGAATCTTTAGCGACTTAATGAGCTGAATCTGACCATCATCGGATTCAGTTGTAAACCAGGATGCATCGTTATTCAGGATGTATCAATGACGAATAGATCATGTCTTAAAACATGGTCTTAACTCTCAATCAAAATACATTTCCATAGGAGTAATATGGATTATTTAGGTACGAAAAATTTCATCGAAGCTCATTATGGTGGAAGATTTTTCATGCATAAAGTGACCCAAAGCATCTACTTCGATGGAGAATCATTCAACATCATTAAGTTTCGAGAACTGGCTTGTCGAGAGAAGAATGTTGTGTTGAGTGAGGACAAATTTATCGAAGAAATTGCTTATCTTTGCGCTTCTAGGAATATGTTCTCCCCGATCGAGGATTACCTGAAACAATGTCAAGAGAAGCATCCTATTGTCTTGGACAATGACGCTTTACAAACTTTAGACAAGGTTTGTACCAACATTCTGCACGTCTCTGATCCGCTAGAAAAAGTGTATATCATCAAAACACTGGTGGCTGCTGTAAAGCGAGTGTATCAACCCGGATGTCAACATGATACAGTCTTGATTCTTAGAAGCGACGAGCAAGGATTGTACAAAACCTCATTCTTCACTGAGTTAGCAGGAGCAGAATTCTTTACTTCTCTCACGCTGACACAGTACGACAAGGATGAGCTCATGATTTGTCACAGTAAATGGATGATTGAGCTTGAAGAATGTGAAGGGACGATCAAACCTCATATGATGTCCAAGCTGAAAGGATTCATTACAAGACGCTTCGATTCCTATCGAAGACCTTACAGTAAAAATTCGTGTACTGTCCACAGACAGTTTATTCTTGTCGGAACAACGAATCAATCTAAGTTTCTGCAAGACGAGACTGGAAACAGACGATTCTGGGTTGTTAATATTGACCGAAAGATCGATATTAAAGCTGTCAGGAAATACAGAGATCTGATTTGGTCAGCAGCGATATTCTTATACCGGAATGATTATCCCACTTACCTCAGCGAAGCTGAACAAGCATTGAGTAATAAAGTCAATGCTGAGAAGTTCAAGCAAGCAGATGTATGGACTGAACTTGTTACAACCTGGGTATCAAAGCAAACCGGGAATTTTACCTTATCCGATGTTCTTATAAAAGCGATCGGGAAAGAGGCAAAATCGTGGGTGCGCTCGGATGAGACTAGGGTGAAAGCAATCCTACTCGGTCTAGGGTTCAAACACCCTGAGAAAACTACGAGAGTCGATAGTAGACCGGGGAAGTACTACAACCCTGCTGATATTTCAATGAACTCTAGTTCTCGCGTCTCCGGTTAAGTTGAATCCGATGTAGTAGACAGAGCGTAGACAGAGCATCCTCTGTTTACACTCTGCCTGCTACAGAAGTTATTGGAGTACAACGATCGGGAAAGTAATCAGAAGATCGACTGTACACTATTCAAGAGATGAAGAGTTTTGCTAGAAAATTACTCATTTATTACTAATCTACATAGGAGCGATATCCGCTATCGCTCCTGGAAGGATTGTGTTAAGCAATCTACTGCTCGTTAACGCTGCAATTATTCCACTGTTAACGTTCAATCCGCAGCGAATAATTCTAGTAGTAAGTTTTCTACTTTAATCTTACTTGATGTGAATCCGAGGAAGTTTAGCTACTGGTGTAACTGAACTAATTTAGAGTTACACTTTGGTTACAAGCTGAAACTATTACTGTATATCAGTTACAGCTTATCTGTAACTGTGTAACTGAAAGTATAGAGAAAAGATTTTAATCTGTAGATATTTCTATGCTTCTCCTGGTTACTTGAGTTACAGTTACTTTAGTCATAAAGTCAAATACATATTGCTTATGAAGTATAGGATAGAGCACGATCGTTATCTAGAAACATGCAACTGAAAGGTTATGCTAATAAACTCTCAGTTGTATGATTCTAGGGATATCTAACTTGTTGATAACAGAGGTTAATCTATACTTCAGCTATTGAGTACTCTTCTATTTGTTGGTGATTAACTAAAATGTAACTGTAACCATGTAATTGAAGATTGTTAGAAAATATATTCTGCAAAATATCTTGACTAGATTCAGTTACGGTTTTGTATAGTCACTCAAGCAATTCTCTACAGCTAGTCTTGGAAAGAGCTAGCTGTTTAGGTAAAAGGAAGTTCAGATGATAAACTGCTATATTTTCTAACACCCTCTTTTCGTTTAGAAATCCTGTTCCATCGATATACGTTAGAAAATCATTGCTTTAGTCCGGCTTCCAAACTTTTCCGGATCTAATCACTTCTGGTTTCGATTGTTTTTCTGTTTCTGTTAACGCGGAACTCATAGTGGTAATTGAATTACAAACCGCGTAATCTACCTTTTCGCAGGATTTTGCTCGATCATTCTTTGCTTGTCCGCGTTTAATGCTCAAGCAAAACTGAATTTCATCGTGGAGGCTAATCATTATATTTTCTAGCGTTCCATTTCCAGTAGGAGCCTCGCTCCACGGATTGAGGATACATCATCATTGCAAATGAAACTTCTTTTTCCCTGGAGGGAATACTGTCTAGCATGGTTTTATCAGTTTTTAGACATGAGCGACACTCCTCCAGCTAATCTGAATAAGGCTTATTTAGATGCCGCAAACACGATTCCTATTCGTGAACCTAATGCGAAACACCGCTCTCATTTTACTAAGGTAGCTCCTGTATTCCGAAATATCGAGAATTTTCTAGTACGTAAAATCAAAGAGTACCCTGCAATCGTGGGAAGTGTTTTTAACGTAGGAAGTTTACCTATAGCTAATGCCCTGTCTGGGTGCGAAAAAGTTTTTCTCATAACTCAGAATGCTAATTTTCGTGATGAGTACTTAAGTAAAAGAAAGTGGGAAAATCATCTTGGGTGGAACTGTTATCCATTCCAAACCTCGGTGCAGTCGATCTTTAATAATACAAGAACCAGGTGGTTTGTTGAAGTCAAATCCGAAGATTATTATATAAAAATGTTGAACGAGTTAATGGAACCTGAACAGGAAAAGGCTAAAGAAGAAATAGTTGAAATTAGTTCTAAAATTCGAGATCAGTTCAAAAGAATTTGGAGTGAGGAGCAGATTGCTAAACATATTGCAGAGTTTCCTGATTTGACTGAAGTCGCAAAATATGGTTCTTTATTTAAACCTATCTGGATTCCTGGATCAAAAGTTTTGATATATTCTAACGGGAATACTAACTCGTCTTCATCAGCACTCATGCACCATAAATTTATCGTTTTTTTGGAGAGAGTGGAGAAGCTATTTAAACCAATAGCGAATCCTGATACTTGCTGGAATTGCGATTCTAAACTTGAAGACCTGGATGCATGTTTCTGGGATGAACTATCCGAGGAAACAGCTACGTCTGGACGAATCGTGATGTCGGAGACGCAATGCTTAGAATGTGGTGAATCCATTACTGTTCATAATCCAAAGTATGTCAACAAATTTCCTAGACATAATCCTCGCTATCAACCTGTTGCGGTTTGGACTGGATCTTTTAACTTTACTTATAGTGCAGCAAATAAACATCTTGAGAATGGAGTTTTTATAGATAATCCTGAGATTGCTAGTATTTATTTCCAAGAGTGGGCAATGAATTTTGCTATCTCTCAAAAATTTGAACTTAGCAAATCTAAATAATAGGATTGTTCTGGAGAAACCTTAGTGCAAAATCTAAGAAAGATTGATGTAGCACTATTACTTATTGCCGCTAAAATCTCACCACTGATCCAAGTTCTTGCTGAATGACGGCAGAGCGAAAATGTGTGTTCTCCTACATGAGATGCTGGTCGATCGCTCTTTTATCCTTCGCGCTAATGCTTAAGCGATTGACATTTCATCACACGAGTTGTTCACCATATTTTCTAACGCTCTCTTGTTTTTAGGAGTCCCGTTCCTCAACTCGGAATCATTGTTCCATCAACGAACGCTAGAAAAACATTGTTCTAGTCTATTTGCTTCAATATTTTCATGCGGATATCTTGAAAAATCTTCGCATAGTCAATCAATCTAGGATGCTACTCCAGAAGTTTCAGTGTAATAAATAGTTAGATGGCTTGAAAATGCCTTAGATTCGTTAATTTGAGAACAATCCGTAGAGCTAGATATTGAGTTAGCTATAATCTATGTAGACGATCGAGTTTTCATCTTATGTCGCTTCTAATCAATGCTATCGAGTCCATTCAGGTAGGTGTCGAAGATTACTTAACAGATGACAACAGACGATATTTATCTGCTGTTAGAAATATCTGTGCAGGCATACTTCTTTTGTATAAAGAAAAACTTTGCCAATTGTCGCCTTCTCATGATGCTGAGATTTTAATTAAAAAGGACATAAGACCCAGTTATGACGATGTGGGCAATGTGATTTTCATTGGTGAAGGTAGAAAAACTGTAGATGTTCAAGAGATCAAAGAGCGTTTTAAAAGCCTGAAAATCTCAGTTGATTGGAAAAAGTTTGACGAACTAAATAAACTCCGTAACGAGATAGAGCATTACTACACGGATAAAACTCCTGACGCTGTCCGCGAAATAGTTACAAAATCATTTCTTCTGATTCGTGATTTCATTATGGAATATCTCGAAGAGGAACCGCGCGAGATGCTTGGTGAGGACTGCTGGCAAGCACTACTAGAAACAGCAGAAGTTTACGAAGCAGAAGAGAAAGTTTGTAGAGAATCGCTTGATGAGGTTAACTGGAAATATCAAACTATTAGAAATGCCGTCAGCAAAATTAGATGCCCGACGTGCCATTCAGGATTGATAAAGGCTGAAGGGACATGCAGCAATCTTAGCTACACACCTTTAAGTTGCAGTTCTTGTGGCAATGAGTTTGATTTTGCAGAGGTAGTAGAGCAATGTCTATCTGATAGTTTATCCGCAGAAATTTACACATCGGTGAAAGAGACGAACGAATCGCCATTGGGTAGATGTCCAGAATGCTATTGCTGTACATATATGTTTGCTGAGAACCACTGTGCAGCGTGTGATTATGAACAAGAATACTTTGAATGTGATATGTGCGGTACTTTTCTATCCCTGGATGAGCAAGACCTTGAAGGGCTTTGTAATTACTGTCAATATAAATTGGACAAGTTGATGGCGGAGTGACACCAGTACAACATGATATGAGAATAATGTTGAAGTTATAGCCAACCCAGCTAACAATTTCCTTCAACTGATAACGGTCAGAGAGCATTTTTGCTCCTGGACTGTGACTGCAACACCCCATAAGCGGAACTTAAAACTTGAGAGTCTAATTGGAAGTGACAGATTACTTACGAAGGGATATCAGCAGTTTTTCAGCTTTGAGTTGTTCTTACAATTAGGAGTCCCGTTTCCTCTTACTTCCCTAACAACCACGTTTCCTTGAATAGTCATGTTGCCTGACAAGTGACAGTTAGAAAATCATTGTTCTGTCTGCATCATATACCCTTCCTAAAAGCTAGTAATTCCTTTGCATCTTGCTTCAGCCTTTATTGTATTAACGCGGATTTATGGCAATCCGTGGATCGAAAGCCGCGTGTTCTCCTTTTTCGCGAGAATTCTGGTCGATCGCTTCTAGTTCTCAGCGTTTAATACTTGAGCAGACTGGAATTTTTTAATCGTTGCAAGCTCTGATAACTATCCTGAAGGGTATTTTAAGTATTTTCTAACGTGGGAAGCCTGCTTCCCTTGGTTATAGGTGATTCTGTGAGTTCTAGATACTCTAAGGTGATCAATGACTGATTTATTCACTTTATTTCCACGCACTCGATTTGCTCAGGCAATGGCCTGCACTATGCGACAATGATTGGTCTTTTATATGTCCATGCTCCAACCTCTATAGTCTCCTCATCGATATTCCAGTTTTGAGGACATTGATCTGCATCTCGTGCAGATCGATAGAATCTTAGAATTTCATCAATGCTTGCTGGGTTAGCACTATTCAAAATTACTGATAAAGACTCCCAATCCCCAAGGGTAATATCAGCTTCAAGAGAAGCTGGAATAGGCATCGGATACCTAAAGATAAGCATGCCAGCAACTTTGCTGATATTCTCAAAACCTAATTTTTTCAAAGTTTTTTTTTATTATTCTCAGCAAAATTTAAATAGCGACGAACTTGCTTAATCCACTTATCAAGATCTTTTAGCCGATTAACAACCTCACTAGCACCAAAAGGGGGAATTGCGTGTTTATAGTCAGCTATTAGTAATTGATAAGTTAATGGATCATAAATCATCAAATCAGGACAAATTTTATTCTGCGTCTGATCAACTAGCATCTTCTCCTTCAAAACAACGTACTCAATATTTTGAAGCGCTTGCGCTATTCTGGTAACATTTGTGCTCTCGATTCTCTGAATTAAAGTTTCGTAGACATTCCGACGAGAGCGCTTTGCAAGAGCTGAAGAAAACGCCAGATTTGGGTCAGTTGATACAACATTCCAAAGCAGAAGACTGATTCTTTCATTTCCAAGCTTTACAAAGAAGCTATTAATCAAACTCGACTTTTGCGAGCTCTTGTCAAAAGTAAGGAAGTTAATTATTTTCGACACAACATCACTATCTATTTCTAGAGCTTGAGAAAAATCGTCTACTAATTCAGAAATTAATAATTGATAATTAAACCCTGAAAATGAGTTTTCAGAACCAAAAAGCACATCAGAGTAAATCTCCAAGCGAGTCAATACTTGGGATTCTATAAAGATAAGTGTCCATAAGTCACGAGCTTGACCTAGAGTAAAACCATCTAAATCTTCGCTGTCCTCAAGTTCTGGCAGTATAGCTTCCCTAGACCAATTCTTTAAAGTACGATAATTAGAATCTGACAAATCATGCTTAAAAGATAAACCCTTGTCAAGGTTATTAAAATCAACACCAATTCTATAAGTTTCAAATATGTTTTGGAGTTCCAACTCTGGAATACTACCTAAGAAATTGTCTATGTGAAACGACCGCGATGCCATCTGCGAAGTTAAAATAGTAAAATCATTTATCGCTTTAATCTGAAATCGAATCTCGTGAATATCCTCATCATAAGATGCAGTATAATGACCGCGAGATGCAGCGATATGATCATAACAAAGCTTGACATAAGAACGAGCCCATAACATCAAGGAAAAAGCTTCATCATCAATATCAGTCCATGAATCACTACTAAATGATTCGTGAGGACTACAGTATTGAAGAACCCATCGTAAGCTCTGCTCAAGCGCTCTCTGTAAGAACTCTTGCTCATATAGCCACCTATCCTTGGACAACTGCATTGATCCAGTAAGTAACTCACGAACACAATTGTCATACATCTTGAGAAGATACGCTACTGCTTCAATCTGGCTTCGCTTCAGAAGTGATTGTTGCTCATGATGCTTATCGAGCACATTAGTTTCAATATCTCTTACTTTCTCTTCGATTAAATCCACTTAATTTTCCTGACTTGGGTCAAATGTAAACAAACAGTTCTTTAATTATCCGAAATCCTGAGTAAGTGGTCTTATTCTATACCCAGATAGATGGAGAGTTCCGCTGGTATTACTTATTTACGGAGATTTCATATTTATCCTGAATTTGGATCAGGGAGGTCGATCAAGAAATAAGGGTGATATACATGCTCTTTTCTAGCAACTTCAAATCGCATCTTAAGTCAAATGAGGGACTAATTTTTCGATTAGTCGATCGCGCTTAGCTCCCAGAATTCGATTATTAGGAGTTCCGCTTCCTCTAACTTCCCTAACAACCATGTTTCCTGGAATAGTAATGTTGTTCGACAAGTGACAGTTAGAAAATTATTGTTCTGTCTGCATCATATACCGTGCCTAAAGGCTAGTAATTCCTTTGCATCTTGTTTCAGCCTTTATTGTATTAACGCGGACTTATAGCAATCAATGGATCGAAAGCCGCGCGTTCTCCTGTTTCGCGGAAATTATGCTTAATCGCTTCTAGTTCTCAGCGTTTAATGCTTGAGCAGATTGGAATCGTTTTAATCGTTGTAAGCTCTGATTACCTATCCTGAAATGCCCTTTAAGTATTTTCTAACGTGGGAAGCTTGCATCCCTTGGTTATAAGGGATGCTGTAACTTCTGCGATCTCTCCTTTGATCTGCTTGACTAGAGCAGTCCTACCTTTAACGGGTGTATCTCTCTCCTTGACTTCTTCTGCGGATTCAGAACCTTGCTCAACTGGAACTCCTCTTTATAAGTTGTTGAAGTGACCCGATCGTAGATACAGATTTTGATCTATGCAGCATGGCATGACAGTTAGGACAGACCGGACGTAAATCCTCAATCGGGTCTAACTCATATTCTTCTCCTATCTCAGATAGGGGTTTGAGGTGATGAACATGAATGTAACCCTCACCCAGTTCTCCATAGAATTGCTTGAAGTTAAAACCACACACAGAGCAATTGAGACCATGATGAGCTATACAGTTCCTACGAGCTTTTGGATTGCGCTCGTAAACATTAACGCTAACCTGTCTAGTGGCACCTTCATAATATGTTTGAGCGCTAATTGCTTCGTCAGGAAATATTTCTTCGCTCGATAGAGAAGACTGATGTGCAGCTTGCATTCTCAAGAAACCGACATAATCTTGTACTCCATTGAATTTTATCTGAAGTTTCTCTGGTTTGACTCTAGATACAAAACCAGGAACTCTGTAGTTTGATTTGTAGCTAACCTGATCTTTAAATTCAGTCCAACTTAGAGAGATAGTTTCTGTATCAAAAAAATATATATATGGAAAACCAGTTTCTCCCCATAAAACCTTAGATAGCTCTTGCATTTGTTCTTTGACAAATACTTTTACTATTCCTAGTACGGGTATTTTGCCATGCTCACCTCCTATGGTTTCTATAAGAAGCATCGCATCACCAATGTTCAAATTCTTAATAACACTTTTCGCTCCTGCTGGAACTCCCCAGCAGTTAAAAAAACCTGAAGGAAAGTTGTTTCGGAGTTCTTGTATGACTTCTTTTCTGTAGGGAACATCAAATGGAATAGTCTGTTCAGCAAGAGTAATCGGAATGCGCTTGAATACCGTTTTCGGGAAATTCCTATTTGCTCCATCCGAACCAACATTATGAAAGAAAAGCTGCATATCAGTACCCTCTAGTATACCTAACATCTACCTAAGTATTCCCAAGTTTGCAATTTAGTCTCCCGTCCCATTGGGAATTACATTAAAGTGCTAAATACTATTTTCTCTGTTAAAGTTTAATAATCTCTCTGCATCTTGTCTTACTGCTTCAACTTCGAGCTTAATAGCGGAATTCTAGTCAAGATGCATTTTTCAAAAACGCATCTTGACTCTCTAGACGTACAAAACTGGGAGCTAAGTGCTGACTCCTTCTTTCGCTTAAAATACTGAATGATGTGGTTTTGAATTGGTTAGCATAGACGTAACTTTAAAGTGACCAAAAAATTCATGAACAATAGTAATTGATGATTGGAAATCAGGTATACCGAATACCCTTGCAATATATATTGACTCATTTTTAGTTTCTGGGTCACCAAATTTCAAGACCCTTGTTGGTTCATCTGAGTAAAATTGCGAAATCATGCTTATAATCAATTTCTCAGCATCTGAAATATCTTTAAAGCGTAGGTTGTGATACACATGCCTAATTTGATAATTATCTAACAATTGTTTCTCTGTAATTTTATAGATTATTCCACATGATAATCCATTAAAAAATCGATCAAGTCTACTCGCGTCTACTCGATATGCAACTATGTCATCATCAAGGGGTTCGCGATCCTTGCTAATCAGCTTTCCCAATGCAGCTTTATTATGCTTTAGCTGTGGAAGTACTTTTTCTATAAATATCTCTTGCGACCGGTTCTTAGGTGAAGAGTTCATACAGATGTGAGCTAAAACATATTGGTCATCATCTGACTTGCCATTGTTATGCTCCCTGCAAGAATCAACTGTTAGTAGTTGATATCTTAAATTCTTTGGAAAAAATGCTCTAGGAGGAACGTGCTCTTTAGTAGATGCTTTATTTTTGCATCCTTGGTAATAACATGTCATATCAAGTAAGTGTCATTAGCGTGCAAATGGATTGCTATGTTGTTGCAGTGACAATTAGCAATTACATTAGCACTGAATTTAGCATATGAAATGTGAGACACCTAATCTGAAGAGCACACCCTTCATATAGACTTCATATAGGTTTTCAAGAGATTTTGCCAATAGCATAATAGAGTTGTTGGGGAATAATCTCAAAAATCCTTGAAACCTTTACCTGGAAATCGTTTCAGCGATTTTCTTATAAAATCCTTGAAACCCAATCTATAAAAGCATTTCAGCGATTTTTCTCATTATTCCCCAACAGGTCTAATGCTGTTTTTTTATGCTTGATAATTCCTCAACCTCTAAGAATGTTGAAGGATCTCTAGTACTTGTGATAGAAGACGGAGATTTAAGAGAATAGATTCCAAGCTCGTTCTTGAGAGCTAGAAAAAGCTCCAAAAAACGTTGTCTTATTTGGCGAAGTGATCCTTGGTCATCTAACAGATTTTGTAGGTTATGGTCACTCATTCTGCTTCTTTTCTCGTTTTCTCTAACTTCCCTAATAACCACGTTTCCTCAAAAGGGAGTGAGCCACTCCCTTAACTCTGAAGATACAAGACCTGTGAATTAGGTTGACGAAAGATAGCAGTAGTGGACATTGTAGGGAAGGGTATCTTTAGGTCTAGACCACTACTCTTAACTGATTACTCCAACAAGACATTCCTACTCAAAATACTCACCACCTCTCCTGGGTGTCCTAATGAACCTGCAATTTTTGGTCTGCTCCATTGCTTCGCTTCTGCATATCCCAACGAATGCAGTAGATGAATTGTTCTCTTCACGACTTTGGGTGCTCCGACGATCAGATGCTTGATTCGCTCTCGATCTGGTTCTAAGCGGTAATCTTGCTCTGGTTCACTGCTGCTGTTTTCTAGCGGTAAGAATTCTTCCATTTTGAGTACTCGATAACAGGTTGATTTTCATCTTGGTACCTCTCGTACTATTTGCACCATACAATAGGAACTTCGTTACATCTCCTATGATTGGAGTCTTAACGTGATGGATATCTCCTTTGTGTCTGAGAAGCGACCCGGACAAGAGTATTTAGGATTCTACTTACCCGAAGGTAAGCGGGATCTGTTTCGGGAATATTGTCAGTTTGTCGATAGCACGATGAAGGATGAACTGGAGCAGTTTATCGATCGATGTATTTCCGATCCCAAATTTCGGCAGTATTTAGAAATGAAGCGGAAATTACAGCAGGGAGAATAAAGCTTCAAACAATGGAGATTTCAGTCTTGAATAAGTTCAAGCGATATAGATTGTATTTTCTAACGTTCTCAGATTGACGCTTGGGATGAATAGATATAGGGCTATCCGGTGAGAAGCGGGTGAGGTTGAAATAGTATTAATGAGATTACGTTATCGCTCCGAACAGATTGATCTACATGTAGGGGATAAAAGCAGTATAGAACTTAAGTCAGTTTAAGCATAAATAGTTTGTTGTCTGACTAGCAGTCTTCGCACCTTCAGTAATCAAATAGTTTAAGTTAAAACTGTCTTGGTATTGATATTAAGAGGTGATTCATACATAAGGATAATTTTCAGTAGCAAATTTGCTATTTCTAACCAGGTATTTCAACATTAAATTTACCTGTTGAAGCCCATTAAATATCGGGAGATGAGCTTAAGAACGATCAAATATCAGATGTTGATAATCCGGTAGAAATATGGTAGAAAATTACTAGGTAGGATAATGAAATGCTTGTAGGACGGTACTTACGCACCACACTCAAAATGTGGCACCGAAAGGTATGAGAGTTCGATTCTCTCTCCGCCCATTACATCCAGGCGATAAACTTTACACTAAAATGCTTTCCTGAGTTCATCGATCGCACCAAGCATATCCGTTTCAGCAATTAGGACACAGCGGTTCAAAAGCTGAATATTGAGGTCTTGTAAGCCTGGAATCTCACTGCGCTGAATCTTTCTATAGTTGCCTTCAAACAATCAATAAAGTGCGAAAACGCCATCTTCCCAAAACCAAACTTCAGAAATTTCTAAGACTTGATATCGAGGCAGCTTGGATTCATTTCCAGAGGTAAAGACGACCTCAATCGCTAAATCTGGAATTGCTTTGCGCTCACCCACGTAAAAGCTTTCATCCGGTTGAAGCGACACGATGCCTTCTCGCTCTCGATCGACTGAGCCTGTAGGAATGAATTGAACGCGCCGCTCTAAACAGTAATGACCAATTAAGAAAAGAATGATGCGGCTGAATAAATCATGAGGTTCAGAAGGCATGAAAATTTCGATCGTATTGGCAAAGTAAGTCAGTTTAGCGTGAGAACCTTCAAATGCTTGTTGCAGCAGTTTGAATTGATTCCAAGTACGATCGGGAATTGAGATGATACGACTTTGAGCGGTGCTTGCGGTAGTTTGAGTTTGCATAGCGGTAAGGACTAATCCCTCAACGTCTGAATTATTTTGTATCCATCCAATTGTTGCCAGCACGAATATCTACAACTAGCGGCACACTCAGAGAAACAGCGTTCTCCATGACTCGCTTAATCTTGGGCTGCAACTCTTCCCAAGCATCAGGCTCAACTTCAAACACCAATTCATCATGCACTTGCAGCAACAGATTTGCAGGATAAGCTTTCAGAACTTCGTGCAACTGAGACATTGCAATCTTGATGATGTCTGCACTAGAACCCTGAATCGGCGCGTTAGCTGCGGCTCGAAGAGCTTGCGCCTCGAATTGGTCGCGCAGCTTCAGTTTATCGAGTTGAATGTCATCGGGTGATTTGCCTCGAAGTTTTCGCACCGAATCGGATGAGAAATTGAAGTAGCGTCGTCGTCCCTTAATGGTTTCGACATAGCCGTTGGCGATCGCTTCTCGCTGCATTTGCTGGAGGTACTCGAAAACGCGAGCATATCGACTGTTAAAGCGATCGATAAACGTGCGTGCCTGAGCCGAAGTAACTCCTGATTCTCGCGCAAATCGCTGTGCGCCCATGCCATAAATCACACCGAAGTTAATGATTTTTCCCAGTCGCCGTTCTTCAGAGGAGATGTCATCTTTTTCCAACAACAATCGAGCCGTGAGCGAGTGAACATCCTCGTTGTTGCGGTAGGTTTCGAGTAGAACAGGTTCTTGACTCAAGTGTGCTAAGATTCGCAGTTCAATTTGCGAATAGTCAGCCGCAACCATGAGCCACCCTTCTTCGGGAATAAAGGCTTTACGGATTTGGCGGCTAAAGGCAGTCCGAATTGGAATGTTTTGGAGGTTGGGGTTAGACGAAGAGAGCCGACCTGTAGAAGTAACTGCTTGGTTAAAGTCGGTATGCACACGATCGGTCTTCGGATTGATTAGAGTCGGTAGCGCATCAACATAGGTTGATTTCAACTTCGTCAAGGTTCGATGCTCCACGATCGCATCAACCACCGGATGGTCGCCTTGAAGCTTCTCTAAAGTAGCTGCATCTGTTGAATATCCAGTTTTAATCTTGCGGGATTTCTTTTTATCGAGTCCTAGCTTCTCAAACAATAGTTCACTCAATTGTTTAGGAGAACCCAGACTAAACTTTTCGCCTGCTGCTTCGTAAGCCTCTAGTTCGATGCGGTCTAAGTCTTCTTTCAGCGTTTTCGAGAATGCTTCGAGATAGTTGCGATCGATTCTCACCCCGGTTGCTTCCATCTCAGCTAACACAGGCTCAAGCGGTTGTTCGATCTCAATCAGCAGATCGTGAAGTTTCGGGAGTTCATGAAGTTCCGACCGTAGTTTTGGAACTAAGTTGTATGTTCCATAGACATCCATGCCGCAGTAATGAGCAACCGCAGAGATGTCAACTTCACCAATATGCTTTCCTCTGGGAACTAGATCTCCATACTCTTGAGCTTGAATGCCTAAGTAGCGATAGCTCATATCGCTGAGTTTATGACTGGCTTCAGGATTGAGTATATAGCTTGCCAGCATAGTATCGAAGACTACGCCTGCTAACTCAACACCTTGAAATCGAAAGACTAAGCGATCGAACTTCGCATTCTGAAACGCTTTTGGATATTTAACATCTTCGAGAATCGGGCGCAGGGTTTCAAGCGCGATCGCACGATCGAGATTTGTTCCCGAAGTATGACCGATCGGAATGTAAGCCATTGCATCAGATTCCGAACCCCAACAACAACCAATTCCCACTAAATCAGCTTTGATCGGATCAAGGTCGCTAGTTTCAGTGTCCCACGCGACCGGAGACTTCTCACTCGTATGAGTTTTGAGGCGTTTGACCAGTGCATCGAGCTTAGCTTGGGTATCAATAATTTGTGGTGCGATCGACACGACCTCGAATTTCTCCGCACTTTCGGTTTCTTCGGCGCTGAAGAACCATAGGTCATCATCTGCATATTGAGGAACGATCGGTGTTCCTGATTCGAGCGCGGCTTGTTTTGAGCCTTCGGTTTCTGTTAGTTCTGTCTCACCGCTCAGTTGGTCTTTCCACTTCTGGATTTTGTTGTAGAACGATTTAAACTCTAATCGCTCGATCATGGGTTTCAGCGTATCTTCGTCGAATCCTTGGAGTTTACAAGACTGTAGATCGACCGCTAATGGAACGTCTAAATGAATTTGTGCCATCCATTGTGAATGGCGTGCATCTTCGATTCCTGTTTCTAGTTTCTTTTTAACTGCACCTTTGATCTCGTCGATCGATTCATAGACCTTTTCTAGCGACCCATACGCGCTTAATAACTGAACTGCTGTTTTCTCACCAATCCCTTTCACACCTGGAATATTATCAGATGGGTCGCCGCACAGCGCTTTGAAATCAACCACCTGAGACGGCAGCACTCCTAGCTTTTCTTTAACCTGCTCTACACCAAACTCCTTAGGCGGTGGCGCACCTCTGCCGTAGGTTGTACTCATGTACAGCACTTTAATCTTCCCGTCTGCATCTACCAATTGAAATAAATCGCGATCGCCGCTCAAAATTCGTACCGCAAAGCCTTCTTGACTAGCTTTTCGCGCCAGCGTCCCAATCACATCATCCGCTTCATAACCTTGAGCGACCACGATCGGCAAATTCATCGCCCTTAGAAGCTCCTGAAGATTATTCAAGTCAGGCATGAAATCTTCTGGCGTTTCAGGGCGACCTGCTTTGTAGGTTTCATCGGCTTCATGGCGGTAAGTTGCACCACCGAGATCAAACGCGATCGCCAGATAATCTGGCTTCTCAGCTTCTACAGTTTCAAGCAGCGCTTTGAGAAAACCGTAAGAAACGCTGGTTGGAATTCCAGTCGAGGTGCGTAAACCACCATCGCGACCTTTGGCAAAAGCAAAGTAGGCGCGAAATGCCAGCGAATGACCGTCTACAAGAACAATTTTGGGGGAATGAGTAGCGCTCAAAATCTCGATCGTTTAAAGAAGACAGATTCCATTGTAACGATCTAATGAAGACTAAATCTCTGACTTAAAGTTGACTCTCGCGCCGGATAGACTAAATCTAAGCCCTAATTTTTCTTGTGGTGAAAAAGCTTTGTATCTTTACTTCCAGGCGAAGGGCAAAATATTTTAGACCCCATCTGCATCTCTTGTTATGGATCTTCCGATCGCTTCTCAGTCTTTTGCGTCTCTAGCATCTATCAACTGGCAGCAAGCAATCGCAGCAACTCCGGTCGGCATTGTAATTGTAGATGCACACCAGCCTGATTACCCTACAATTTTTGTCAATGTAGAGTTTGAACGCATGACTGGATACACCGCTGCTGAGGCTATTGGGCGAAATTGTCGTTTTTTGCAGGGAGACGATCGTAAACAACCTGCACTTAAAGAGATTAAGCAAGCCTTACGCAACTGTACAAGCTGCACAGTCATCCTACGGAATTACCGCAAAGACGGCACAATGTTCTGTAACGAACTCACGATTTCTCCAATCTTTGATGCAGAAGGACAGGTAATACAATTTATTGGTATACAGAATGATATTACTGAGCGCATCTATCTAGAGACGGAGCGACAGCGCTTAGAGCAAAAACATCAAGAAGCGACACAACTTCTACAAACTGTGATTAACAATACGCCACAGTTAATCTTTTGGAAAGACTTAAACTCAGTTTACTTGGGGTGTAATAAATCGTTTGCGATCGTCGCCGGACTCCATGACCCTAGCGAGATTGTTGGCAAAACGGACTATGATTTGCCCTGGGCGCTGGAGCAGATTGAGCTATTTCGAGCTTGTGATGCTGAAGTGCTCAGTAGTGGAATGCCACAATTGCACCTGATCGAAGCACACCCTCAAATTGATGGGGAATCATTTTGGACAGACACCAGTAAAATCCCACTGCGAAATGATGCAGGTGAAGTCATCGGGATTTTGGGAACCTATGAAGACATTACAGAGCGTAAGCAAGCCGAAGAACAGCTTCGCTACAAAACAGAGTCTCTTGAACGTGCGTTACATGATCTACAACGGGCGCAGACCCAGTTAATTCAGAGTGAAAAGATGTCATCGCTAGGTCAACTGGTCGCAGGTGTGGCGCATGAAATTAACAATCCAGTCAGCTTTATCTATAGCAATCTTAAACCTGCCCAGGAGTACATCCACGATTTATTACACCTGATTGAACTGTATCAACAATGCTATCCCCAGCCAACCTCTGTAATCCAAGCTGAGATCGAGGCGATCGATTTAGACTTTCTCACCACCGATTTACCGAAGCTCCTAGCCTCGATGGAAAACGGAGCAGAGCGGATTCGAGAGATTGTTTTATCGCTCCGCACCTTCTCGCGGCTGGATGAAGCGGAGTTCAAACAGGTCGATCTGCATTTTGGCATCGAAAGTACATTGATGATCTTGCAGCATCGGTTAAGAGCAGATAATCGCCGCCCTGCGATTAATGTCGTGAAGCAATACGGCGTGTTGCCTCTGGTGGAATGCTATGCAGGTCAGCTCAATCAGGTATTTATGAATTTGTTTACGAATGCGATCGACGCGATCGAGGAAGCTTTTCAGCAAGATAGCACCAATCCGATCACTTTAACCGTTACAACAGAAGCTATAGAGGATCACTCGGTCAGAATTCGCGTGGCAGACACCGGAGCGGGGATGTCTCAAGAAACCTCGAAGCGCATTTTCGATCCCTTTTTTACAACTAAGCCTGTCGGAGTTGGAACAGGAATGGGACTTGCAATTAGCTATCAGGTGATCACCGAACGGCATCAAGGATCGCTCTTCTGCAATTCTCAACTTGGTCGAGGTACAGAGTTTGTGATTGAGATTCCATGTACCCAGTTGAATTAAACTGAATTAAACACAATGGATAAAACGTTTTACAAGCGCGATCGTAATTCTCGCAGCGCAACTTCTGTGCCTCGCTTCAAGGCCTTGAAGCGCGATCAATTGTATTGATCGATCATCATTTAGCACAAACGATCGCAAATCATTAGAAGATAAAAGTCGTGTAGCGGCAGAAATTTTTATGTCAATTGTGATTCATCTCCATGCAGACCAGATCAACGCGGTTGATCTAACACCCGCGATCGCGGCGATCGAACCGCTCAAATCCGACATCCGGCAATACGAACAAAAACTGCAATTCAAAATTGATTACCCCCTTGAACCCGGAGATCCTCGCGAATTATCCGAGGTGCCAGAAGTGCGACTGTGGTTCATTGGACTGGATGCGATGTATCCGTGGTTGCCATTTCTGCTCGACTGGTCGCAGAAAGAGCTAGGGCGATATGCGGCAATGTTAGTCCCCCACGAAATGCGGCCCGATGGCATCGAGTACAACCCCGAAGCGCTAGAAATCTTCGTCATGAGCAAAACTTTTGTGCTGATGAACTGGCTCGAACAGCAGCAGATTGAATCGAGATCGCGCCTCAAGTCGATGACCAAAACGCTCGGATATGAATTAGACGATGGCTTTTTCGCCTTGTTGGAACAACGCTAAGATAATCGGTGCGTCCCGACAAAAAGCGAGTGCATGAGAAACTTAATTTCGACTTGGGTACAGCGTGGAACTAGGTCTCTGCGCGGACGGGATGGTGCAGCCGCGATCGTTCAAACGCTGGCGGCTCGTGCATTGATCATTGTCGTGAATATTGCAACAGGAACCATTACCGCCCGCATCTTAGGCCCTGCGGGACGGGGAGAGCAAGCGGCAATGGCGATTTGGCCCCAGTTCTTTGCTTATTCATTGTCGCTTGGATTACCCAGTGCATTGTTATATACCTTGAAGCGATATCCTCAAGAGCGATCGCAAACCTTTTCTGCTGCAGTTTTCTTGGGCATGTTTATTAGCGTTTTTAGCGGTGTCATTGGAGTCATCACGATTCCGTTTTTGATGCAAAAATATCCATCCGAAGCGATTCACTTGTCCCAAGGACTCATGGTGGCGGTGCCGCTGGTAGTGTTTACGGAAGTGCTGCGATCGGCAATGGAAGCTAGCGATGAATTTGCGATCGCCAATCAAATTCGCTATCTTCCCCCGCTGAGTACCTTGGCACTGCTGATTGTTTTGGCGGTGACAAAACAACTCACGCCCTTCACCGCTGTTCTGTCCTACTGGCTCCCCGGAATCCCAATGCTGGTTTGGATGATTGCTTGTGCGAAGCGATTTTTTACGATTCGCTTTACGCAGATTCAGCACTCGATTCAGCGATTATTGCACTATGGTTTTCGGGCGTATGGGATTGATTTGATCAGCGCATTGGCAGGACAAATTCAGCAAGTGTTAGCGATTAGTGTCCTGGCTCCTGCCGCAATGGGGCTGTATGCGATCGCGTTTAGTCTGTGTCAATTGCTGTATGTGGTGCAAAGTTCTTTTGTAACGGTGCTATTTCCCAAAGCGGCAGCCCGTCCCGTTTCAGAAGTGGTTGAAATGACAGGTAGAGCCGCCAGAATTAGCGGAATGTTGGCGATTTTGATGGCAATTTCGATGATGGCTTTGGCTCCTGGTGTGCTGCACTTACTGTACGGAGAAGCTTATCTTGCAGCGATTCCCATCTTTCGGGTGTTAGCGATCGAAACGGTTCTCGGTGGCACCGCAATCATTCTTTCACAAGCATTCATGGCAACTGATCGTCCGGGAATCGTCACCCTGATTCAAGGCATTGGCTTGATGTTGGGCGCTCCCTTGATTTTGATCCTCACTCCAATGTTTGGATTGTTAGGACTGGGTTTAGCGCTGCTGGTTTCAACAATGATTCGGCTCGTCTCCGTTTGGATTTGCTACCCTGTTGTGCTGAAAACGCCGCCACCCGGCTTGTGGTTAACCCACCAAGACCTGAAATTTATACAACAGAAGTTTCTCAGTCGTTTCTAAAAGATTTATCTACAAGAAATTTTCGAGGTTTGCCACCTAAGACACTATGCATCCATCAACACTCTTGCTACGATCGGGGTTTAAAATCCTGATTCGGTGCGAGAGAGTGTCTATGGTGAGTCAACCCAACCGTTCACAACCGATTAAACGTTCACAGCCGATCGTTCTCACCTCCCATCCTGCTAAGTTCTCGAAGTCGATCGCGATTCACTGGGGCGAAGCTGATCCGATTAAACGCGGTGCCATCATCGGAACGCTCACCACCCCGGCTCATCGGAACGTGATCGGGACGCATTCCGGTTCTTATGCGGTTTATCGTGCACTTGCGGTTGCCAGTGGCAAACTCGACGCCAACCATCGCGCTGATCTAACCAATACTGCTCCTGCCGCGCTGCTTCATCCTCATCCCGCTTGGTCTGATCCAGATAAGATCGTGTCGATTGACCCTTTTGGTGCGATCGTTGGCGAGGTGTATCGCGATTTGTATGATCAGGGGTATGACATTAAACCGACGATCGCGATTACCAAAGCTCACATCAATATGCCAGAGCTGCAAGACGCGATCTCCAAAGGTCGGTTGCGCGAAGATGGCGAAATTATGAAAAAAGGCGGCGATTTAGTCGTGACGAAAGCCGCGATCGAGCCGGTATGGTATCTGCCCGGAATAGCAAAACGGCTTAACGTTGAAGAAGGTCTTCTCCGCCGCACGTTATTCGAGCAAACTGGCGGAATGTTCCCCGAACTCGTCACTCGCCCAGATGTCAAAGTCTTTCTGCCACCAATTGGAGGCATTACCGTTTATATCGTCGGTGATCCTGAGGCGATCGCTGATCCAAATCGTGCCTTAACAGTGCGCGTTCACGACGAGTGCAACGGTTCAGATGTCTTTGGTTCTGACATTTGCACCTGTCGTCCCTACCTGGTTCATGGGATTGAAGAGTGTGTACAAACCGCTCAGCAAGGCGGTGCGGGCGTAATCGTCTATCTCCGCAAAGAAGGACGCGCCCTGGGTGAAGTGACAAAATTCCTCGTTTACAACGCGCGTAAACGTCAAGAGGGCGGCGATCGTGCCGATGCCTACTTTGCCCGAACCGAATGTGTTGCGGGTGTCCAAGATATGCGTTTCCAGGAACTCATGCCCGATGTGCTGCACTGGTTGGGAATTACTCGCATCGATCGCTTTATTTCCATGAGCGACATGAAACACGATGCGGTGACGCGCTCGGGAATCGAGATCGTCACGCGAGTTCCGATTCCCGAAGAACTGATTCCTGCTGATGCAATGGTCGAAATCGAGGCGAAAAAAGCCGCCGGATACTACACCGAAAGCGAAATTCTCACCGAAGAAGCCTTAGCTGAGATTAAAGGACGGGGACTGAGTGACTAATCTCGTGGACTATTTGCGATCGCCCAAAGCTATCCGTGATCGTGCTTCTCAGTTGTTTGAGCTTGCACAGGCGGACAAACTCGCCTACTTTCGGCTAGATTTAACGCAGCTTGATGCAGTTGCAGGCTATGTGATCGCTGTGATGCGTCAGCAATACCCCGATTTGGAGGTTCCATTTCACAGTCGCTGGCGACATTTTGAAGTCGGCAATTTTCCGCGTGTGCAGCAACTTGAACAGGCGTTAAAGAACTTATCTCCAGTCGACCAAGCGAAAGCCAAATTCGATCTAGTCGTTCCGAGTGTCTTGCTTGATGCCGGGGCGGGCGATCGCTGGCAATACCTTGAATCTTCTACGAAACAAACTTGGACAAGATCCGAGGGATTAGCGATCGCGTCATTCGATGCCTTTTGCCAAGGTGCGTTCTCGACCCAACCCTATCGAACTGATGCCGAGGGACTCAAGCAGATTACACCGGAAAAGATTGCCGCTTTTTTCCAGGTGACTCCTGGAAATCCTTTAGTGGGACTCGAAGGACGATCGCACCTGCTGCGAAAACTGGGACATACGATCGAGCAATTCCCGGATCTCTTTGGTGATTCTCCTCGCCCTGGCAATCTAGTGGATTATTTGAGCCATCAGACGCATCAAGGCGAGCTTTCGGCTGTGACGGTATTAAATGCAGTTCTGCTCGGTTTCGGTGACATCTGGTCAGGGAGATTGTCGATCAACGGCACAAATTTAGGCGATGTGTGGCATCATTCCGCTTTACTCGGTGAATACACAGACCAACTAATCCCGTTTCACAAGCTCTCGCAGTGGCTCACCTACTCCCTGCTTGAACCCTTGCAGGATCTAGGAATCACAATTACTGATCTTGACCAAATGACCGGACTCCCCGAATATCGCAATGGTGGTTTATGTGTTGATCTCGGACTGCTGCAACTGAAAAATCCACAGCTTGCAGAAATTCCGCATTCTCCAGGCTCAGAATTGATCGTGGAATGGCGGGCGCTGACCGTTTGTTTGCTTGATCGCGTCGCCGACACCATTCGCACGAAGCTTGCTCTCACCTCTGATGCGCTTCCTCTCGTCAAAGTTCTTCAAGGCGGAACCTGGACAGCCGGACGCAAAGTCGCCGCATCGCTCCGCCCCGGTGGAACTCCCCCAATTCAAATTTCTAGCGACGGAACTGTTTTTTAACTATGGCTGCAAACCTCACCCTCATCGAGCATCCTTTGATTCAGCACAAACTCAGCTTGATGCGGCGAGAATCGACCAGTACAGCAAAATTTCGATCGCTGATGACCGAACTGAGTCTGTTACTCGCCTATGAAGTCACGCGGGATCTACCCTTGCGCTACGAAACCATTCAAACCCCGATGGCAGAAATGGAGGCTCCAGTTTTAGCCCCAGACAAAAAGCTCGTTGTTGTATCAATTATGCGTGCCGGGCAAGGCATCCTTGATGGAATTTTGCAGTTGATTCCCTCCGCTAGGGTCGGTCACGTTGGTATTTACCGGGAACCCAATTCGCTAGTGCCAATCGAATACTATTTCAAAGTCCCGGACGATACTGAAGAGCGCGATATGCTCGTCGTTGATCCGATGATGGCAACGGGTAATTCTGCCATCGCGGCGGTCGATCGTCTCAAGCAAACGAATCCGCGCTCGATTAAGTTCCTCTGTATTCTGGCAGCTCCTGAAGGCATTACTCATTTTCAAGAGCAGCATCCAGACGTGCCGATCTTTGCAGCAGCGATCGATCAGGGATTAGATGAGCACGGGTATATTATTCCGGGATTAGGAGATGCGGGCGATCGCTTATTCGGTACAAAGTGATATAATAATAGTGATGCAATCTGGCGGCATCGCCAAGTGGTAAGGCAGAGGTCTGCAAAACCTCCACCCCCAGTTCGAATCTGGGTGCCGCCTTGGGTTTCAACACTCTCATTGAAGCTGTGAGCAGGATGTGAGGAAGGAACCGAAAACTGAATAAGAGAACAGGCTGGCGTTTTGTATCCTACGATACGGTAGTCGCGGTTTTTTGATGGGGTTCTAGATCTCTTAAAAAAGCCACGATTACGGTATCAAGTTATGATACAAAACGCTAGTTTGCCATGTTTTCTAAATCGCTCCCATGTCGATCTCCGCTTGGTTTCCCCTTCTGCTGATGCTTGAGCTAGTGGTGTGGGGAATTCTCTTGGAGCGGCATAACGATGAAGTGCAGCGTCAGGTTAGGCGGATCTTGATGCAATGTCGGCGAAATTAGAGAGGAGAGTTGCTGGGTTCGCTGTCCGCAGAGTTGGTCAAGCAACGAGTAGACTTCTTGCGTGAATGGCAAATTAGGAAGTTCAAACTATTAGAAACTCGTGCCAAAAAACGATTCACGCAAGAAGTCTAGTAAGTCTGCCAATGAGATAAGGTGGTGACGCTTACTGTTCTGGAATGATTGGCTCACCCTCCAATACCTCATTCAATTTGTGCAGTTCAGCAAGAACCTTCATTAGTCGCTTACGACGAAAGTCCACAGTAGCAGGTACGCTGCCCATGTCGATGATGAAGCGCGTGGCGTTCCATATCCAGAAGTTCTGATCACCGAAGCGGATGATCCCCGTAGTATCGTCTTTCTTCGCAAAACGGAACAGGTTGACGCAGAAAGTGCCATAGCCTATGACGGCGGGCGGCGTATCCTTGGTGGTCGGGGTGAGCATTGTTTCACCGATGGCTCGCTGGTCGTCGTCCAAGATAATGCCGTCTGCCGAAGCCAAGCTGGGTTCCGCAGATAGTAGCCCGGCGGCCTTCTCTTCGGTGAACTCCGCGCTCAGGGCGGTGCGGATCGCCTGAAAACTTGGTTCAAGTTTGCGCTTATCCTCTTTGGGGCCGCTCAGAAATGTCGGATCAGCGCGATACAACTCCATCCAGCCAAGCATGGCGCAGAGTCGATAGACGAGATTCACAAAATCGTATTTCTGGTAGTATGGATGGCTGTGGCTGAAGACGCGTGGCCGCTCGGGCTGTGCAAAATTGCATAAACTTCGGCAGGTGATTCTCACGTAACTTCGGCACCCGATTCTCAGTTATCTTCGGCAGGTAATTCTCATCGAACTTCGGCACCACGCTTTACACTGCG
>NZ_JAMPLL010000036.1:0-34418 GCF_039962495.1 Leptolyngbya sp. AS-A5
GATGCTGTGCCATGGTTGCTCATTCCATCTGTTTCCAGACGCTAGAGTGCCCAGTACCGCTCGAAGATGCACCCTAGATTTGGGGTCGCTCTATAGTTTGCAGATACGCCCTAGAGAAGTCGGTTTTGTTTTGCGATCGCGCTTGTTAATCTTGAGAAGTTAATCGGTACAAATTTAAGGAAACCTGCAATGCTCGACGAACAGGCAAAAAAAGCAATGTTGCTGAAGATTCCGCATGGGTTGTATATCTGCGGTGTCAAAGATGGAGAAAATGTAAACGGCTTTACTGCAAGTTGGGTGATGCAGGGATCGTTCAAGCCACCGATCGTCGTGAACTGCGTTAAAAGCGATTCTGGCTCCAACCAAATGCTTCGCAACAGTGGCGTATTTGCACTGAGCTTTCTAGAAGCTGGACAGAAAGACCTCGCGCAGAAATTTTTTAAGCCGCAGCGTCGAGTCGGTAATAAATTCGAGGATGTAGAGTTCTACTTAGGCGAAACCGGATGCCCAATTATCTCCGAGGCGCTTGGCTATGTGGAATGCCGAGTCGTCGGAACCGTGGATCATGGGGATCATACGGTGTTTGTGGGTGAAGTAATCGCGGCTGGAGTGCATCGCGAAGGTGAACCGCTCCTGCTCGAAAGCACAGGTTGGCAGTACGGCGGTTAAGCTAATCGCTCGATCGAGCGACGGTTGATTCGAGCTTTCAAACTCGTAATTTCCGCAGTAAGAATTATCGGGCTTGAAGCTTATACTACTGAAGCCCGGTAGTTCAATCATTCCTGTATGAAACGTGCAATTTCGACTCTAGTAATGGCGATGTTTGCGATCGCTCCGGTTGCGCCTGCAATTGCTCAATCTTCTAGGCAAATTAGTCCGGTCGGGTTTCCCTCAAACGGAACCAGTGTCCAAGCCCTAGTGCCGAAAGGATGGCAAATTGAAGGCAAAGTTGAGGGCGACCTCAATGGCGATCGCAGAGCGGATACGGTTTTGAGATTGATTCAAACGGCGAATTCGGGAGGCGATCGTGCCCGGATGCTGCTCGTTTTGCAGCGACAGCCGAACGGTCAATGGCAGCGTATCGGCATGGCTCCACGTCTATTGCTGTGTTCAAACTGCGGCGGCATGTTGGAATCGATTCAAATCAAAATTGAGAACGGTGTGCTTTTAGTCGATCAGCTACGCGGCTCTCGCGATGGAACACAGACTTTGCACCGCTTCTGGATTGATAAAGCGTCGAAACGTCTGGTGCTGATTGGTCAAGATGTGCGACAGTTCGATCGCCTGACCGGAGACGCAACTCGCGAAAGCAGCAATTTCTTGACGGGTCAAAAAATCGCAGAAAAGTATCGCGCTAATAAACAGCGCACCGAAACAGAGTTAGTGTCTCGTCAGCGATCAACCGTTGCGAAGACGACACCCGCGATCGAAACCGTTAATATTGACGCAATTTAAAGAAAACCGTGCACTCAATCGGTCTTGTCGAGTGCACGGTTTTCTTTACCAAGGGAAGCGAATCTGCACTGGAAGCTTCACCGGAATTTTTTCTTGGACTTGATCGATGACGCGATCGACCGCCCGATCAATCACTCCTTGTACTAACGCATTTGCTGCGGCTTGAGCAAATCCAGGCTGATTCGTCAGTCCCACATCAAAAATGCAGCCTTCTAGCAAATTCGCTTCGACTCCCGCATTGCGGCAAACGGTTTCTGCCGATCGCAGTTGAGCAGGCATCAATGAGCCTAATGTCAGATAGCGGCGGGGAAAACGCCGATCGCTAACCGTTTCCGTCGATTGTCCCGCTTCATAATCGAACAGCGACTCGCTTTGCTGAACCCGCCAACTGTCACCAAATTCACGATGAAGCTGATCGAGAAACGCCGTTTCGATACTTGACAAAGGAATAGGCGTGAGTAGCAGATTACTCAGCGCACTAGTGAATTGTCCATAGCTCGATTTTGTTGGAATGACTTTGCCTGAGCGGGTTCGCAAGTCGTTTGCTGCATTGCCGTCTAAGTTTCCTAGTAATCCAGTGTACCGATTCGATCGATTTGGAACATTGAGCGTGACATTGAGAAACGTCATTTTTGCAACTTCAATCAGTCGAATTGTGGCTTGTTCTCCGCTATTCCACTGCACTACATATTCTTGACCGCCGCGTTTCTGCATTGAGCCATCGGCAAAAGAGCGGCGATCGCTGGTGTTCATTTCTCCATTGACGCGCACAATCGGGGCTGAGTCTTTAGCGATGTAGAATCCAATGCGATCGTTGCCGACCTTCAGGGCAACCGCACGGTTCAGCGTCAATTCTTGCCCCGGAACTTGAGCTTGCCGCGTTTGAACGACAAACTTCTGATCCTGAGATTGGCTCAGCAGAAATTCACCGATTGTTTGGAAGCTGTAGCGGAACCCATCAAAGGTGATCAAATGCGGATCACCATAGCTTGCCCCGGTTTTTGTGTTGCCGCTATTCGGCGAGTTAGATCCCGTGTTGCCTGAGCTTCCGCCGCTATTTCCGCTGCCGCTATTGGGCTTCTTCTCTTTACAAGAATTGTCTTCAGCCGTCACATCAACCTTGGTCGATCGTGTAGTACCCGTCGCCGCTAGCAGAACTTGATTTGACGGAGCCGACTCTACACCGGAGGGAGAATTTCCATTTTCACAGCGACAGGTTTCTCCCACACAGTAGCGCTTATTAAATACCTGGCTAAATTTCAGAATGTCGCTACTGCCACCCGTCCAGCGCAAGGCTCCATATCCTTTGATATCGAACTGAATGATCTTTCCGCTAGGAACGTTAATCTCGTACAGGGCTTGAGTTCCGCGTGTGATTTCGCGGGACAGTGGCGAACTGGGAGAAACGGTGGTCACCTTACTTGATCGTTTATCCGCAGTAATTCCCGGCCCTATGGTATTCCAATCCGCTCCCGCCTCAGATTTCCGAGCGAGTCCAGATGCCCAGGTTGTCAGAAAAGAATCTCCAGCAGATTTGACGAACTGATTGAACAGGCCATCCGAATCCTTTGAGGCAGTTTTCATAATCGAGTCGAGCCGCTTCCAAACATCAACCCCGCTATTTTTCAGATGGGCATAAAAGCCGATCGCATCGTAGCCGCGATCAAAAAGTGATTTTTCGTCGCTTAAGTAGTCCTTCCACATCGGACTGCTCATCTTGGTTCCGCCTGCGTATTCTTCACCTGCCCACATTGCCGCTCCTTCAATGAACCAGCCCGGTAACTGGTTCACGCCAAGCAGCTCGTTTTGAAAACAGTGATAAATTTCGTGAGCCAGCAGGGATCTATCTTGTGCATCGTTAGCATAAGAGGACAGCCAGACGATCCAGCAGGTATCCATCGTCTCGCCTTCGTCTTGCTCCCGCCATTTGCCGCCTTCTTTGGTTGCAGCGATCGTCACTGCTCCATGTCCAGCCGCATCCTTAATACTTTGGGCAAAGATAGAAGGGGCAGACTTCTTATCTGTAATCAGAATCGGGCGTGCTGGTTTACGTCCGATCAATTTGCCCATTTCCGCTGCCGTTTTGGTCACTGTTGCCGCAGGAGGAGCGATCGACAAGGCAGGCTGCTGACTCACAATAATGAGCAATACACTACTCAGCAACAGTCCCAAAAACGTAATCCATTTTCGTTGCATAGTTTTTCTCTATCGTTTGAAATTGAGTCGCTCATGTCAGCACTTCAAATTCACTACGACAGAGAAAGACCTGCCATCCGGAGAAATACTATTTTGAATTCATAATCTTCACATCCAGTCGTCGTCATCCCAAGCATCAGCAGTTGGGGATTTCGGCGATCGTTTCGGTTCGACAGGCGTTTTGAGTTCCTGCGATTTTGGCTTAGCGGGTTCGTCTTCCCAATCGTCCCAAGGTGCAGGCTCAGAAGCCGGAGCAGCATAAGGCTCTGTTTCATCAAGCGCAATATCTTCGACAAATTCGTAGGCTTGTTCGGTGAACGATCGCGCCTTTTCCTTTAATCGGCGAGCTTTTTCGCGAGCGAGTTCGGCAAGCGATCGCACTTCTTGCGTCACCTGACCCTTCTCCTCACTAAACAAATCCTTAACTTTTGAGAATTTTTCCTGCACTCCACCCCGATACACCGCAAACGATTCGACCGATTCCTTGGGAACCATCACCCGCCGACTGCCGTATCTCAAAATATAGTTTGGTGGCAGAAGGTAAACGCTTCCCACAATGCCTCCCCAACCGTCGGAAACATATAAGTAATGCTCAATTTCACCCGTTTCTAGATTAAACAGATAATCGACAACCTTACCCACTTGATCGCCTGCATCCGTCCACACTTCGCAATTGACAAGCGATTCAAGCTGTTTCACCTTCTCGACATCTGTTTCGACAGGCGGCGAATTCACCAAAACGCCATCGCTCCCGATCGCTTCTAGCTGATCCAAGTTAAACGCCGTTTTTTTCTTGCCAAGCCAGCCCGATTTGCAGATAAATCCCAACACCCGATTCACTTTCGGGTACATCCACAGTACCTCTACCTGTCCTACTTCCTGCATCGAAGCGCGATCAAGGACAGTCTGATTCAGTAGCTCACTCTGCCGGACGATTTCTGCCATAGGTATCTCAAATGTTCACCTTACTTTCAGTGTATCTTGCGCCCGCAGAAAATGTGACTTGACACGATCGCTTTACATTTTGCATACTAGATAACTGGCTTACAATTCATGCTCGGATCAGGTATTTGTCAACTGCGATTCTTAAAAAATCGCGACCTGTACGGCGACTACTCAGGAAAAACTCATGGCTTACGCAATTATCGAGATCGCAGGGCAGCAAATTCGGGTCGAACCGAGTCGCTTTTATGATGTGAATCGCCTTGTGGGAGACGTAGACTCGCAGATCGACATTGATCGCGTTCTGTTTGTTAATAACGAAGGCGACATCACCATCGGTGCGCCCGTTGTGGAAGGTGCGATCGTTCAAGCAACGGTGATGCGTCATCTGCGCGGACGCAAGGTAATCGTCTACAAGATGCAACCGAAAAAGAAAACCCGCAAAAAACGCGGTCATCGTCAAGAATTGACCCGGATTATGATTGATTCAATTAGCTTGGGCGGCAGCGCGATCGCAACTAAAGAACAAGCAAACGGTTAATCTAGAGATTCGAGAACACCATTTCAGAGGGAATTATGGCTCATAAGAAGGGAACAGGTAGTACCCGCAACGGACGCGATTCTAATGCTCAGCGTTTGGGCGTGAAGCGCTTCGGTGGTCAAGTTGTCAAAGCAGGAAACATCTTGGTGCGTCAACGCGGCACCAAGTTTCATCCTGGAAACAATGTCGGACGCGGCAGTGATGATACGCTGTTTGCGCTGATTGAAGGTGAAGTGAAGTTCGAGCGCGTGGGTAAAGACCGTCAGAAGGTCAGCGTTTATTCAGTTGCAGAAGTTTCGGCTTAAGTCGAATTTTAATGATTGAAAGCCGTCCAAAGTTGGACGGCTTTTTTTAGTCGTTAAACGGCGGCAGTGACGCTGGGGGTAGCAACGATCGTAAGATCAACTCGTTCTTCTTCCGGTTGCGCCACTTCGACTCGAACCCCTGGACCAAAAAATGTAGTCATCTTCTCAACTTTTTTTTGCCAGGTTTCAAGCGAGATAAACGGGGAGTCGAATTCTAGCACCATTGCATAAACGCCGTCTCGATTCTCCTCGCGCAGACCGACGAGGGTGGGGCGATCGTCGTCGCTTGGGCTGAGCCCCAAGAATTTGAGCGCACTATCAAGATGGGCTTCTTGTCCGTAGCGGAAGCGCGTTACATCGTCGAAGACTTGTTTTTGGGTAGGAGTTGCTTGAGTCGCTTTCAGGGCTTCTACTTCGGGGGTTGTGGGCACACTGAGCGGCACAGGGCGCAATTCAGTGATTTTAAGTGCAACACCACCTAAGAGTAGAGGAATTCCATAGAAGAACCCGATCATGTTGAGGGCGGCATAGTTTAGCACATACGCGGCAAATCCGACGATCGTAATAATGGTTCCTCCACCCAGACATAACGCACCGAGAGGAATTCGACGAAGAAACATAAGACTGACTCGCTGCAATATTTATTAACACTATTATCGCAGAATTCCAGTTAACGGAGTTTTACGAAATCGGCGCGATCGACCTCAAGATCTTTTACGCTGGAACGGTATTCCAAAAATGATTTGAGTATGGCTCG
Organism: Leptolyngbya sp. AS-A5; assembly: GCF_039962495.1. Lineage (NCBI taxonomy): Bacteria > Bacillati > Cyanobacteriota > Cyanophyceae > Leptolyngbyales > Leptolyngbyaceae > Leptolyngbya > Leptolyngbya sp. AS-A5. The sequence goes on from NZ_JAMPLL010000036.1 coordinate 6,197, forward strand.
TGCAGTAATTAAGTTTTCGTCGGAAGATTGTGGAATTTGCCACAAGATGTCGTTCTACGACCAAAAAGTGGTTGAGGAGTTGGGCTTGCAATTTGTAGATGTGAAAATGCAAGATACAGCAACCTACCGGAAGTACCGCAAAATTTTGCTGGCTCAGTACCCCGATAAAGCTGAAATGGGGTGGCCCACCTACATCGTTTGTGATGCACCAGAAGAGGATTTCAAGATTCTGGGCGAGGTCAAAGGCGGGCATCCGAAGGGTGAGTTTCGCAGTCGATTGCAAGCAGTATTAGCAGAATCGAACTAAGTAGAAACACGATCGCAGACGGTAGATCTCAAACTCTGATTTGTGCTACCGTCTAACGCTCAAAATTGATTAAGTTTGCTCTCGCATTTCGCTGCAACATCTGAATTTTAATGCGTCTCAAAGCTGAGCCAGTAAAGCGTCGATCGTACTCCTCTTCCGAAATCTCAGCTAGTTCTTGCAGGGTGGGTGCAACGTTCCACGATCGCGGCTGAAAATCTTGGACATCGGTTTCTTGGGCAAATCGTTGATTCCATGGGCAAACATCCTGACAAATATCACATCCTGCCACCCAACCCTTGAGATTAATCTCTGGGAGCGTTTCGGCGCGATTCTCGATCGTATGGTACGCAATACACCGATTTGCATCGATTACAAATGGTTCTGTGATTGCATCCGTTGGACAAGCATCAATGCAGCGGGTACAGGTTCCGCAATGCTGCGTGTAAGGTTGATTGATCTCTAACTCTAAATTGGTGACAATGCCACCGAGAAACACCCAAGAACCATATTCGCGAGTGATCACGTTGCCGTTTTTCGCGATCCAACCGAGTCCTGCTTGTTGCGCCCAAAACTTATCTTGTACTGGAGCTGTGTCTGCAAAATAACGTGCCTGTGTACCGTCACGCTCTAGCCAAGTCGAAAATGCCTTCAATTTCTTATGCAAAATCCGATGGTAATCACGTCCCCAACCATAACGGGAAATTTTTGCATATTCTTTTCCCTCTGGTCGCTGCTGCGGAGTGTAATAGTTCAGCGCCACAGCAATAATCGATCGCGCTCCTGGCACCAATTCCCGAATATTTTGACGCTTCGGATTTTCCATCCATGCCATGTCTGCTTGAAAGCCACGATCAAGCCATTTCTGCAATGCTTGAACTGCACTGATTTGAGCCGAATTGTCCACCGAGGCAATGCCGACTTTGTGAAACCCAAGCTCGATCGCTTTTTGCTTAATTTCTTCCGTTCGTGACATCAAAATTCCATCCGCAGAAGCAGGACTTCTATTCTAATAATCCAGTAGCTTGGTCGGAGCGAGTGAGATCAACCCATGCAAACGCAATCGATCGAAATTGAAGGCATTTCACACCCAATAATTTTGCGATATTTTGAGACGCTAAATGCTGGAGAATTTGAGGCAACCAGTCAGTTGTTTGCGATCGAAGGTGCAATGCAACCTCCGTTTGAGCAACCGATCATTGGGCGAGAAGCGATCACGGCTTACCTGCAAAAAGAAGCCCCTGGATTAACTGCTCTGCCGCAAGCTGGAACGTCTCATACCACCGACCAAAATACGATCGAATTTCAAATTACGGGAAGAGTTCAGATGCCCATGTTCGGCGTAAATGTCACTTGGTACTTTACGCTCGACTCAAATGATCAATTGATGTTCACGCGGATTAAACTGAACGCTTCGCCCCAAGAACTAATGAAATTGCGTCAATAAAAGAAACTGATGCGATTTTACCGTCCTAACCCTTGCGGTGTAATCTGGATTTCCACTCGTCCCCCTTGCTGTCCGCCGTTCACCGCGACCTGTTGAGTATCTAACTTTCCAGAGGCTTGCGGGCCTGCAATACTAAAGGGCGGATTGCTCTGCTGATAGTTCACATTGCCGTTTGCTTCAAACTGCTGTGTCGCCAAGAACCACTTCACACGATCGGCGCTCAATCGCGATTGATTCCTTTCCCCAACGCCCCGCACGTTGCCACTGAGGTTTGCAATTTGCTGATCCAGCAGCATTTCGCCCTGATCTGCGGTCAGCGTCACCTGTTGAGCAGAGTTCACGATCATCACGGGTTCGCTCGCAGACAGCGTTTTTTGATCAACATTCCAACTCAGGGCATTGCTGCTGACTTGCGTATTTGAGCTTCGTAGGGCAATCCGCGCATTCTGACGAAGATTGACAATTTTAGACTTCAGATCGACCTCAGTTTGGTCAGCACCGCCACGATCGGTCACCTGCTTGTTTTCATAGCGATCGACTTGAATCGGTCGATCGCTGCTTAATTTCTGCGCTTGGATCAGCCAGGTTAATCGCTCTCCTCGCAGTTGTAGCGTTGGGTCTTTCGCCTGTGCGACAATTTGCCCGGTTACGTCTACTCGTCGAGCGCGAGTCAGGAACCGACCTTCTTTAGCTGCCAGTTGAACCTGCTCATGGTCTGCGTTGAATCCGTTGCGAATAATTAATACATCTTCGGTCGGTCGCCATTCCATCTCATTACCTTTGAGAACCGATCCATCGCGAATATCAACGGCAGTAATTTGCCCTTTGAGAATAATTGATTTTCCGTCTTGCTGAATCTCGCTACGCTGCGCTTCGAGCTTAAAGATGGGCTTACCGTCCTGGAATAGCTCCCCTTTCGGCTCTTGCACCGTTGCGTTCTTCTGATCTTTGGCGTAGACCGCCTGCTTCGCCTTCACGCGCCACCAAAGCTGCCCTTTGTCGTTGGCTTGTTCTAGCGTCACATTATTAAACGTCAGGTTGCTATCAAACTTCTGTGCGCCTTGTGTGTCTGTTGCCAACTTTTCAGCCGTGCGATTGCGATCGCCACAACCACTTGCGCCGATGAGCAGCGCAATGAGAGCTAGATTCAAGAAGATTGAACGACGCAAAATAAAATTCCTCAAACCAAAAGAACCAGGGAGCTACCGGGACAAACGACGAAATTTATCCCGATATTGCTCCCAACTTCTTTACTTTAAGGCGAATGCTCATCATCGTGTTCATCCATTAAACCGATACTGGTTAACGGACGATACGTATAACTCCGGGGCGTTTTCTGGATGTCTTCTTTGATGTTGTCCAGATCGATATAGCGATCGGCAACATTAATCAAGCTATCGCTGGTCATCGATCGTAAACTCACGACCTCAACCCGTACCCCACGGTAGCTGACTGCATTCACCGCATACGCGAGATCTCCGTCACCGCTAACCAAAACCGCCGTGTCGTAAGACCCCACCAGCGACATCATATCGACCGCAATTTCAACATCGAGATTCGCTTTTTTCGAGCCATCAGGCAGCTGCACCAAGTCTTTAGAAATCACGCGATATCCATTGCGCCGCATCCACAGAAGAAATCCCTGCTGTTTTTCGTTGGTGCGATCGACCCCGGTATAGAAGAACGATCGCAGCAATCTTGAACCAGAAGTAAGCCGTACCAAGAGCTTCGTGTAATCGATTTCGATGCCGAGTTGTAATGCAGCATAAAACAGGTTTGAGCCATCTATAAAAATGGCAACTCGTCCGCGATTTTCGAGCACTTGCTCTGGCGAAAATACTGTCTCTGCCTCGTGATTAATATGGTTCAACACAGTTGCTATCCTCAGATTTTTTATGAGAAGTTTTGAACGAAAATAAAGAGCGAACATTCATCACGCACTTAGGGTGAACTTTCGACCGGAAGTTCGAGTTTTTGAAAAACAGGTTGAGGTTTTTGAAGTGCTTGTTTAGCACGAAGTATTCCCCATTTTGACTGATCGGGGAAAGTAATTGACATATCAATTAAGTTAGCGTCATTAAAGTCAACATTAAAACCTAATTGTTGATAAACCAACGTGCTAGTGCGAGGAATAATCGGTGCTAAAAGATACGCCGCCAAGCGCACCGACTCCAAGACTGCATAGAGAACTTCTTCTGCCTCTTGCTTTTTCCCTGATTTGTAAAGCGACCAGGGAGCCTGTTCATTGATATATTTGTTACCCAATCGAACCAGCGTTAAAACTTCTTCACAAGCGACATTAAACGCTAGAGAGTCATAAGCTTTTGCCACCCGTTCTCCTAGTCCTCCAGCGATCGCCCTCAGCGGATGATCGACTGAAATTTCGACCTCCGGAACCACTCCACCACTATTTTTGTGAATCAAGCCCAAACTACGATTCAGCAAGTTACCAAATCCATCGGCAAGATCGGCGTTGCACATATCGACGAAGCGCCCTTCTTCAAACACGCCATCCCGCCCGAATTCGATGCCTTTAAGGAAATAGTATCGAAACGCATCGGCTCCATATCGTTCAACTAAGGCGACTGGATCGATCGCGTTGCCGCTACTTTTACCCATCTTCACGCCATCACGCACAAGGAACCCATGTCCAAATACCATCTTTGGCAAGGGCAATCCGGCTGACATTAACATTGCGGGAAAATAAACGGCGTGAAACCTGAGAATATCTTTTCCAATAATGTGAAGATCAAACGGATACCACTTAGAACTTGCATTCTCTAACGTCGGTTCTTGATCCGGTTCGAGCAATGCTGTGATATATCCAAGGAGCGCATCAAACCAAACATAAATCGTATGTTTTGGATCGACGGGAACCGGAAATCCCCAGTCGAAATTTACTCGCGAAACCGAAAAATCTCTTAACCCTTGACCGACAAAACTCAGCACTTCATTCCGGCGAATTTCGGGCTGGATAAATTCTGGATGTTCTGCGTAGAGTCTTTCGAGTTTTTCTTGATAGTGAGACAGGCGGAAGAAGTAGTTTTCCTCGTCGCGCCATTCTACTTCCTTATTGGTGTGAATTGAGCAGCGACGGTCTTCTAATAACTCACGCTCCTCTTTAAATTCCTCGCAGGAAACGCAATACCAACCTTGCTGCTGACTGAGATAGATATCACCGTTTTCCCACACTCGTTGGAAGAACTCCTTGACGATCTCATGATGCCGCTCATCGGTGGTGCGAATAAAGCGATCGTATTGGATATCAAGCTTTGTCCACAGCCGCTTAAAGCCTTCCACGATCAAGTCACAGTGTTCTTGCGGCTTGCGCCCCAAACTTTCGGCAGTCCGCTGAATTTTCTGTCCATGCTCATCGCTTCCAGTGACAAATCGAACCGGTTTCCCCTGCAATCGTTGAAATCGGGCGATCGCATCTGCCGCGATCGTCGGATAGGCGCTGCCAATGTGGGGCAAATCATTGACATAATAAAGCGGTGTTGTGAGAGCAAAAGTAAGCTTTTCTGGAGGTAAAGTCATAAAGAGTGTGAAAATAACCCCTTCTAATTAACTGAATCAATCCGGGTAGGGGCTTAACTGGATTTTGAGAACGATCGCTCTTAAAGTGAAGCACGTCTCTAATTCTAACCAGCAACGCTGTGTCAGAAGCGTCATTAAACCTTAAATCTTACCGTCTGTTGTCATTTAAGAGGCTTCAAGCTCCCGATTCTACCAATTTGTGAGATGGCCTCAGTAACTTCCCCGAAATCTGGACCTCTAGAAGATTGCTTGAATTTTTGTATGTGAACGGTCAGCGCTAGTGCTTCAGTTCCGTGAGGCTACGACCCTAAACAACAAGCTGCGATGAAGTAGACACACTAGCAACAAGCTACTCTGTAAATTTAGGGAGCTCTTCTCGACAACAATCCTTAATCTAGTGGAAATTACGGATTCCCTTTGCCAAATTTAATGCATAGCTCATATAGAAAACCAGTAGGATACTGCTCAAAATTTCAGTACATTTTCGCAAAGCTTCTCCACTGTGGAGAACGAATAATGTGAGATATAAAGTTAGTCTGCAAGACAACGGTATGACATTAATTAAGAGCTTTGTTTCAGCCATGGCGGTTTCTGCGATCGCAGCGCTTAGCCATGCAGGTTCCGCTCAAGCCATTACGTTCAACATCACTTCTGGTGTAGCTGGTCCGAACGGTGTCACCAATCAAGGTGCTTACTCCGACTTCTGGAACAAAAAAGGCACCACCACGATTGACTTCAATTCCGGTTCTGTACCCACTACAGGATTTGCAAAATACAGTTTCCAAAACAACAGCGGTACGAGCAGCGTTCGTCAGGATGTCTGGGCACCCGCAGGTCCAAATGGAGAAGTCAACCAGGGCAGCTACCTAGCTGTATTTCAGGGCGATAGCGTGACGATCAAGTTAGAGAAAACCTTGAACTACTTCGGGATGAACTGGGGCGCAATTAGCCCTGGAAACGTCTTTTCGTTCTTCATGGGCGATCAGTTGATCAAGTCTTTCTCGACCGAAGACGTGAACCCTGTGGCTCCTGTGAAAGCAGAACAGCATGGAGGTGAAGGCAACGGCTACCTCCACTTCTACTCAGAGGGCAAAAATGACCTCTTTAACCGCATTGTGATTACGCAAACTGGTGGTGGTGGCTTTGAGTCGGATAACCACTCTTTCCACATTGCCGATGATGGCGATGTGCGGAAAGTGCCTGAGCCGACAGCAGTGCTGGGCTTGATGGCTGCAGGCGGTGCTTTATTGCTGAAGCGCCGGACTCAAGCACAACTCGAAGAGTAACGTTCTCGCGGAAGGCGACACGGATCTAATTCAAAATTCCCGTTAACGGATCTAATTCAAAATTCCCGTTAGTTGCACCTCTTGATTTAGGGGTGCTTTTTTCTGTCTACCGTCAGAGACGACCTACAATAAGAATAATTTTTCACTCTAGTTATGTTATTTGCGTCTAAAGGCAATGGTTAGTTCCGGTCAATCTATTCATAAATAGAAAGAGATTCAGTCTGCAATAGAGCGAGTGTCATAAGTTTCATGCCAGCTTTGAGTCCCCTTCAGATTTCCCAGATGATGCTGATGAGCATGGGTACACGAACCTATTCGTATCACTGCGATCGTGTTCCCAGAAACAGCCCGGTTATCGTTGTGAGCAATCACCGCAGCGTCATGGATGCGATGTTGTTGATGAGCGCCATCGATCGTCCGATTCGATTTGCCTGCCATCACTATATGGGGCAAGTTCCCGTTATGCGAGAAGTGGTGACACAGCTAGGATGTTTTCCTTTAGATAGCGATAAGCATCGTCAAAGCAGCTTTTTCCATCAGGCGATCGCACTGCTGAAGTCGCAGCAAGCCGTAGGGGTTTTTCCAGAAGGCACTCTGCCGATGGTGCAGCCTCCCGAACCGAATCAGATGGGCGAATTTCAGCGTGGGTTTGCTCATTTGGCGCTTAGAGCACCCATTTCTGAGTTAGCGGTTTTGCCTGTAGCAATTTCACCGCAGCGAGAAACGATTAATTCTGCGATCCCGCTCAAAGTCTTAAGCTTCTTTGATCCCTCGGAGCCGCTGTTTGACCAAGAGGGGTGGCATCCGCTAGTTTTATATCAGAATGTAAATATACTTATCGGACACCCAATCTGGATCACGTCAGCTCAACGCACAGATTATCAGGGCAAATACGCCAGAAAAGCTGTCATTGAACTCGTCGATCGTGCCCAGACTGAAATTAGAACACTGTTACACCAAGGTCACTTTTAAATCTGAAGCTTTTTCCCATGATTCAAAGCTCTCCTTGCTTTCTCACGCCGAAAGCGCTCCGACCCCAGTTTCCGCTGTTTGTTTTTCTGCCAGGGATGGATGGGACAGGGCAATTGTTAAGAGCGCAAACGGCAGGATTAGAGGTGGCGTTTGATGTGCGTTGCTTGGCGATCCCGCCTGATGACCTGACGAATTGGGAGGACTTGGCGCAGCGGGTCGTGGATTTAGTCAAAACGGAGGTGAGAGGGGAGCCAGATCGGGAGATTTATCTGTGCGGTGAGTCGTTTGGCGGCTGCCTAGCGATGGAGGTTGCAGCTTTGGCACCGGATTTGTTCGATCGCTTAATTCTTGTCAATCCTGCTTCGTCGTTTAATCGCAGACCTTGGATTGGTTGGGGCGCTCAACTCAGTCGCCATTTGCCGCATTTTTTGTATCATTGGTCTTCGGTTTCGTTTCTGCCACTTCTGGCGGCGTTTGAGAAAATTGCACCGACGGATCGACAAGCTTTAATTGAAGCGGTGCGTTCGGTTCCGCAAGCGACCTCGACTTGGCGGATGGATTTGTTACGTCAGTTTGAAGTGCCGATCGAGCAGTTGCGATCGCTGACGGCTCCCACGCTGATTTTGTCAAGCGGGAAGGATCGGTTGCTGCCTTCGCTGGTTGAGGGTTATCGGCTCAAAGCGGCGTTTCAGGATGCGGAAGTGGTTGTTTTACCGGAGAGTGGTCATACCTGTCTGTTGGAGGTAGATGTGAATCTGTATGAGATTCTTAAGCAGAATGAGTTTTTGAAAGTCAAAATATAGAGCGCGATCGCGCTCTATATTTTATGAACCTTCGGCGCGTAGTTTCTCTAATACACCGCGATCTTCAAGGGTTGAAGTATCTCCAGAAATCTCGGTTCCTGCGGCTAAATCACGAAGTAAACGACGCATGATTTTACCCGATCGCGTTTTCGGTAGCGCATCGGCAAAGCGGATTTCACCAGGGCGAGCGATCGCGCCGATTTCGCTTACAACGTGCTTTTTCAGCTCTTTGGCAAGGTCTTCGCTCGGTCGGTGCGTTCCTTCGAGCGTCACAAAGGCAACAATATCTTGACCTTTGATTTCGTCTGGCTTTCCAACGACTGCGGCTTCTGCAACTGCGGGATGCGAGACTAACGCTGATTCAACTTCCATCGTGCCTAAACGGTGTCCGGCAACGTTGATCACGTCATCGACGCGACCCATGACCCAAAAGTAACCATCTTCATCCCGTCGTGCGCCGTCTCCGGCAAAGTAGATGTAGTTGCCGTCTTTGGGTGGAATGTGTTCCCAATAGGTTTTGCGGAAGCGATCAGGATCTTTGTACACAGTTCGCATCATTCCGGGCCAGGGATGCCGCACGGCTAAGTAACCCCCCTCGTTGGCGGGTACAGAATTGCCGTCGAGATCAACCACATCCGCCAAAATTCCGGGGAATGGTAGCGTTGCTGATCCGGGCTTTGTCGGAATTGCACCCGGAAGCGGCGTAATCATGATGCCGCCTGTTTCGGTTTGCCACCAAGTATCAACGATCGGGCAACGCTCCTTACCAATGACGCTGTGATACCACATCCAAGCTTCAGGGTTGATCGGTTCGCCCACGGTTCCAAGCAATCGCAGTGAAGATAGGTCTCGCGATTTTGGATGCTCATCGCCCATCTTGATAAAGGCGCGAATCGCAGTCGGAGCGGTATAGAACACCGACACTTTATGCTTTTGGATGACATCCCAGAAGCAACCCGGATTTGAGCCACGAGGCGCACCTTCGTACATCACGGTCGTTGCACCGTTTGAGAGCGGCCCATAAACGACATAACTATGACCTGTGATCCAGCCGACATCAGCCGTACACCAGTAAACATCGTTTTCTTGCAGATCAAAAATCCACTGAGCGGTCATGTGAGCGTAGAGATTGTAGCCGCCTGTAGTGTGAACAACTCCTTTAGGTTTTCCGGTGCTGCCTGATGTGTAGAGAATAAACAGCATATCTTCGCTGTCCATGGGTTCAGCAGGGCAATCGGTGGAAGCGTCTTTTTCGAGGTCGTGCCACCAGAGATCGCGATCGCCCTCCATCGAGATGTCCTGACCCGTTCGCTTCACCACTACAACTTTTTCTACCGCAGTAGTTCCTTCTGCTAAAGCCTTATCAACTTGCGGTTTCAGAGGCACGATCGCATCTTTTCGCCATCCGCCATCTGCGGTGACAACAACTTTTACTTCTGCGTCAATGAGACGATCGCGCAATGCCTCTGCGCTAAATCCACCAAACACAACCGAGTGAGGCGCACCAATTCGGGCACAGGCTAACATTGCGATCGCCGCTTCAGGAATCATTGGCATATAAATGCCAACACCGTCACCTTTCTTGACTCCCAAGCTTTTGAGAACGTTTGCGAACTTACAAACTTCCTGATGCAGTTCGGCATAGGTGAGCGTTTTTGAATCTCCGGGTTCACCTTCCCAAACGATCGCGGGTTTGTTGCGGCGATCGGTTTCTAAATGTCGATCGAGACAGTTATAAGAAAGATTGATCTTGCCGTTGACAAACCATTTCGCAAACGGGGGATTGCTCCAATCGAGAACCGTATCCCATTTTTGAAACCAATGAAGTTCTTGTTCTGCCAATTCTGACCAGAACTGGAGCGGATCGGCTTTGGCGCGATCGTACAGCGCTTGATATTCTTCTAAATTCTTGATCCGCGCACGTTGCGAAAATTCCGCAGAAGGGGGAAAGAGGCGGTCTTCATGCAGGATTGATTCGATCGTCGGTTGTGACATCAGTTGATTTCTAAAGTATCTAAAACAAACAGTCGGAGAGTCTCCTATCCCAACGATACTGGCTTCTTGGGCGCGATCGGCAGAATTCAAGATTGCATTTCGTTAAGAAGAGTGATCGCGAAATTTGCGATCACTTTCTCGCCTTACAAAGTTGGATCAAAAACAACCTGATGGTTTGTCTTTGGTAACAATCGCTTCAGAGCTTTCAGATATTCTTCAGCTGTGAGATAGGCGATCGCGCTTGAGTTGTTCAAACCGCGATCGCGCCTCAGTTTGAACAACTTCCATTGAAGGACTAGGTTTACTCCCTATCAAGCATGAGTTTGTTTCGCCTGAAGATTCGGGAACTGATCGAAGAAAAGAATTGGACAGTTAAAGAAGTTTCCGAGCGATCAGGAGTTCACTACAGCACATTGAAAACTTATGCACGATCAGAAGAAATGACAATGGCAGATGTAGTGGCACTGATTAGAATTGCGCGAGTTTTAAGTGTCACGGTTGAAGAATTAGTCGAGATTATTGAAGAGTAAGCTGCAAATCCACGCATAGAAATACTTTTTCCTGTTTACGTTTCAAAGAATACTTGCGCAAAATCAATAAACGCTTGAACAAAAGCTATAACGGCACGAGTCGTTTTAGGAATCGGATGAACGTTTACAGTAACGACATGAGCGATTTAAGTAATTGGATGAACGTTTACAGTAACGACATGAGCGCTTGTTGTAAACGCTGGACGATTTGCAGCAAATACTTAAACGATTTGAGAGAGTACGACTTTCCATAGCGTAAACTGCTTCTGGCTTGTGAAGCCAGAAGCGACAAACATCAAAATGAAGAGTGCGATCGCGCAAATCATACGCGATCGCACTCTTCATCAACTTAGGTCACGATCGTGAACTTCCCGCTTGCCAAGTCATAGCGCCCACCCACAATTCTGAGCTTACCTTCCTTGATCAAGCCACTCAAAATCGTCGAACTCTCTGCCAGCTTCTGCGCTTGATACTGGATATTCGCAATCACTGCATTTTGCTCTAAATCCCCTGTTTTCGCTCTCACACGAGCCACAGCGGGCTTAATCTCTTCCACAAAAACGCCGATTCGACCCGGCAACGGATCTCCTTTTGCGGCTGCAGTCACTGCACCACAACGGCTATGACCAACCACCACAATCAGTTGCGATCCCAATGCAGCGGTCGAAAATTCTAGACTTCCGATCGCAGTTTGACTTGCCACATTTCCTGCAACTCGCACCACAAATAAGTCACCTAAGCCTTGATCAAACACGATTTCGGCAGGCACTCTAGAATCTGCACAACCCAGAATCGACGCGAAGGGATATTGGGCAACAGCAGTTTCTTGAAGACGTAAACGAGATTGATTCGGATTTTGGCGCTTACCCTCCACAAATCGCTGATTACCTTCGAGGAGAAGCTTTAATGCTGCATCAGGACTAAGGGGTTTGGGTTTAATCTGAGGTTTGGTTGGATTTTGTGCTAGCGCTTCTTCGGGCTGCCAGATTAAATTGCTTCCTGCTGCTGCGGCGATGCCGAGTCCTCCCATTCCTGCCAGGAACGATCGCCGTCCAATAAAACCATGTGTTCGAGTCATCAAATTAATCTCCAGCAATGTTAATCGATGCGATCGCATTTCATTCAGTCGCATCGATACAGGTGATAAGGGAAATATATCAGAGCGACTGCCTCATCCATTCAAATGCAGTGATTGATGATCCCCACAGTCAAGCAAAGGAAATTATCGATATTAAGAAAGCTGTACATGGCTTGAAATTTATCGATCGACTCCGATTTCAAAAACAGATTTCGATCCCTACGATCATTGAATGAGCGATCGCAATTCACTTAATCTTCGCGGTATCGTATGAAAACTTATTGAGTGAGAGGCAATCTCATGACTTCTTTTTCCAACCAAATCAATTACGACCCAAACACGATTTATTGAGACGAAACTTTTAACTCATGTTGAAACGGAACGAGCGCGACAAGCAGCAGAACGAGCGCGGTACGTGGCGATTTCTCGTTTAGCAGAAATGGGATTGAGTGTTGAACAGATCGCGCTCAATTTGTCGATCGATCAAGTTAGACAACACCTCTAAAATGCCTAAACTTTCTGGCTTCTTCGTTGAGCATTGATTGCTGTTTTTCGCCGGAGTAACTCATTCAGTTGTTTACCCAGTGTAGTACCTTGCTCAATTTCACAATTTGCACAGGTTCCGATTTGCAGAATCAATCGAATTGCATCAACTCTTCGACAAAAAGAGCGCCCAGTTATGATGTCTGTGATCGCATGAAAAAAGCCCAGAGATTCCCCCTGAGCTTTCGATCAAATTAGTTTGCGATCTAAACCTGACCACCAGCCGCCTGAAGACGGGCACGAGCGCGTTTCAGCGCTTGAGTTGCCTGCAATTGTTCTTGTCTAGAACCGCTTTGATCCGCTTGAGCAAACTTCGCTTCTGCTTCGGTGTAGGCAGTACGAGCCGCATCGAGATCGATCGATTCACCGCGCTCTGCCGCATTCACTAGAATCGTGACTTCGTTCTTTTCAATTTCTGCAAAGCCGCCCATCACCGCGATCGGCACCCAGTTCTTGTCAGCCCGGACGCGCAGAACGCCGGTTTCCAGTGCCGTCAACAAAGGAGCGTGACCCGTCAAAATACCGAGTTGTCCTGTGGTGCTAGGAAGAATCACTTCCTCAGCCGAAGAATCCCAGACTGTTTTATCTGGCGCAATCACACGAACCGTTAAAGCCATAGTAATTAGGATGAATAATGAACGATGAGCGGGTGCAGAATCCTCCGCACCCTTTAGAGTTACTTGGCTTCAGCCTTCATTTTTTCAGCTTTCGCGATCGCTTCATCGATGTCACCGACCAAGTAGAACGCTTGCTCTGGCAGATCATCGAGTTCGCCGGCAAGGATTCTTTTGAAGCCTGCGATCGTCTTTTCCAACGACACATACTTACCCGGCGATCCGGTGAAGACTTCAGCCACGAAGAACGGCTGCGACAAGAAGCGCTCAATCTTACGGGCGCGCGACACGGTTAAGCGATCGTCTTCCGACAATTCATCCAAACCGAGAATCGCAATGATGTCTTGCAGTTCTTTGTAGCGTTGCAGCGTGGATTGAACTGCACGAGCCGTATCGTAGTGATCATCGCCAACGATCGACGGTTGCAGCATCGTGGAAGTTGAATCCAATGGATCAACTGCCGGATAAATTCCTTTTGAAGCCAAACCCCGAGAAAGTACGGTGGTTCCATCCAAGTGAGCAAAGGTCGTTGCCGGAGCAGGGTCGGTCAGGTCATCCGCAGGCACGTAAACCGCTTGAATCGAAGTAATCGAACCTTCAGTCGTCGAAGTAATCCGCTCTTGCAAGTCACCTACGTCTGTACCCAAAGTCGGCTGATATCCTACCGCAGAAGGCATCCGACCGAGCAGCGCCGATACTTCAGAACCCGCTTGCACAAATCGGAAGATGTTATCCACGAACAGCAATACGTCTTGCTTGTTCACATCGCGGAAGTATTCTGCCATCGTCAGGCCCGACAGACCGACACGCATCCGCGCTCCCGGCGGTTCATTCATCTGACCGTACACCAGAGCAATCTTGGACTCGTTGAGGTTGTCCTTTTTGATTACGCCTGATTCGATCATTTCGTTGTAAAGGTCGTTTCCTTCACGAGTGCGCTCACCCACACCAGCGAACACCGACACGCCACCGTGATTAGTTGCAATGTTGTTGATCAACTCCATCATGATCACGGTTTTGCCTACACCTGCACCGCCGAACAAACCAATTTTTCCACCGCGACGGTAGGGAGTCAGCAGGTCGATCACCTTAATTCCGGTTTCAAACACGGAAGGCTTGGTTTCGAGTTCGGTCAGTTTGGGAGCGGGACGGTGAATTGGGGAAGTTTCGGTGTTGTTGACCGGACCTTGGTTATCTACGGGTTCACCCAAAACGTTGAAGATGCGTCCCAAGGTTGCGGTTCCCACAGGAACGCTGATTGGTGCGCCTGTATCGGCAACTTCCATGCCGCGCACCAAGCCATCGGTGGAACTCATCGCCACTGCTCGGACTTGGTTATCGCCTAAGAGTTGTTGCACTTCGCAGGTCACGGCAACGTCTTGACCGGATTCGGTTTGACCAGAAATCTTCAAGGCGTTGTAAATTCGGGGCATTTTGCCATTGGGGAATCGCACGTCCAGCACTGGGCCGATGATTTGCGTGATGTAACCGATGTTTGTTTTCTCTGCGGTGGTGACCATTATCGGTGCCCTAAAACTTATGGTTCAACGATTGTGTATGCACGAATTGTGCCTATCTGCCACAAGTTAGCTTATCACTGAAGGGTTACAGATGATTAAGCAATTTTTCCTATTGGTGAAGGGTGTGTTTTCTATGACCGGCGATCGAACAACCCGTCGATCGTGACTAACTTTAGACAGTTGTTTGACAACTCAGCAGGCGATTAAAACTAAACAATTGCAGTGAAGAGCAGGAGTTTTAACGATGCCGAAACAGCAAGAGTCTTCAGAAAATAGCGATCTGACTCTTTCAAACGCAGAGCAAGATGAGAGCAAAGTGCTTCAAATTGATGGGAAGCGCCCGATCGACAACAGCGATCTTGAGGTACGGTCCTTTTTGCAGATCGATGGCAATCGTCCGGTTGTTGCCGATGAGATGGAAGTGCGCGGAACAATCGAAGTCGATGGCAGTCGTCCGATCGCTGCGGATACCTTAGAAGCGAACAAATCGCTGGGAATTGATGGCAACCGACCGATTACTCCGAGTAATTTGGAGGTGAAGGAAGTGCTTCATGAAGATGGCAATCGACCGATCGCAGCCAATCAAGCTGAAGTTCGGAAAACGCTTCCGGTTGATGGCAATCGCCCAATTACTTCGAAGACTCCTGAAAAGCTAGACATGATTCAAGATTTCATTGATTAGGCTTGACGGAGCTGCTTGGCGATCGCGAGTTCTCGTATTTGATGAGTGAAGAGGGCGATCGCTAACTCGTTGGCTTCTTCATCGTAACGTACAAGTCAGCATTACAGATAAAGGCTACACACTCTGCTGCTCAGGGATTCGGAGATGACAAAACTACTTCAAGAGCCTGTAAAAAATTCTCAATTACTTCATCATCTTCAGTAAGTGATTCGAATACTTGACCATCCTCAAAGCAGATCAAATTTATGTTTTCTAAGAAGTCGTCTTCAAGGTTACGAAAGAATCCGACTACACCCGATGACGCACTGATTGAGGCAAGCCAACTGCCCAGATCATCCCAAACATTGAAAAAGGTATCCTCATGAATGATTTGGCGAACTGCCAATCTACTCTCAGAAAATACGCTTCCGAAACTCCCTGACATATATTTCTCAAATTCATTGTGTCCATCTCCAAGAAAGCCATGCCATTCTGGTGCAACGCGCATAACCACACCTGAAGGTTGAACAACTGAGCTAATAGGCTGAGAAAACGCAGAGTTATTGAGTGATGACGTGAAATCTAGCTCTTGTCCTCGAATCATATATTGCAGGGTGTCAATTGTTTCTTGTGAAACATCTGGCTTGACGGTCATCAATAGAGCAAATTCGTAAAAATTACTCATTAAGCTTTCTCCATATTCTAAGAGCGTAATACTTACAAAATACCCATCTATTGTGTGGTGACTTAACTGCGAAATAAGCGACTGTAGAGCGTTTCATGGGTCATGCTGGCGATCGACAATCCCCACCCACAACTCTCAAGCTCAGAATCATCTAACTGAGCGATCGTACTCCTGCCAATCTCTTCGCCTAATTTCAGCAGTAGCTTTTGCCCCGCAGTTTGCCCTAGTGGAATTAATTTCACACCTGCACTCACTAAATTCGCTGCCCAACTGTGAAGGTAGGCAACCAGTGCGGCAGATTCATCAATCTCCCAAAGTGCAACAACTAGACCAAACGCGATCGCAAAATTACAGCCGTCCTCGAAATTTGGGAGCGGATCGGAGTGGAGCGACCGAAACAAGCGCAGCAGAGAGCCGCCCATTTGGAGAGACTGCGATCGTAATTCCTCGGTTTCACGGGCGGCGGTAAACCATTGATTCCAGTAGAGAACTTGATCAAAATTTTGGGCGATCGTGGCGCGGTGCGATCGTGCCAACATTGCTGCTTCTAATCGAGCCGCGCCGTACTGCAATTCTTGAACGATCCAATGCTCTAAATCGTCTACAGTTTTAATGATGCCGCGATCGATCAGAGTTTCCAGTCCTTCTGAATAGCTGTATGCCCCCACAGGTAAAGCGGGACTAGCTAACTGCAACAATCGCAGTAATGCCGGATTAGTGAGCGTGTCCATAAGCACCAGATTCAGGTTGGAATGGAACGATTTCAGATTTGATCTCTAGTCCGCGATGTTCTAGTAAATCTTGAAGAACTGGATCAGGTGATAGTCTGAGATATGTATCTGTAATTTCCAGTGGGACGTGACGATTGCCTAAATGGTACGCTGCTTGTAATAAATTTAATAATGCTGAAGTTGTAACGGTTAGAACGGGTTCGGGTTTAGCTTGGATTTTGAGAAATATACCTTCATCGGACGCTAACCAGTCACCATCCCGTAGCGTTGTGCCTCTGGGTAAATTTAGGTACACTTCTCGCCCATCGTCAGTTTGGAAGAGAAAGCGCGATCGCGTCCTCTCCTCTGCCGTTAGCGACAACACATAATCCGGCAAATTAGATTTGGGATGAATTCGGCGCGTGAAAGTTGGAGTCACAAATCAAGTTCAAAAACTTACCGTACTCAAAATATCGCGCCTTTTTGAATTTCAGCAATTTTTGAGCTTTATTTAACAAGCCCGATCGCTTTCCCCTGTCGCATCGATTCGGATAACGCAGCCAAGATTTGAACGAGTTCAGCACCGAGCCAACCTGAAGAAATCTCAGAAGCTCGATCGTTCTGCACACAGTCCAAAAAATGATCGCAAACTTGTTGAAGTGGCTCTTGTTTGGGAAACTGAAGGATTTCTCGGCTTTGGTCGGTCGGCTTAAATTCCGAATCGAATTTGCCCCACTGGACGGTTAGCGGCTCTGACGCGAGTTCATCGAAAATTAGACTACCGTTTTCACCCACCATGCATGATCGACGTTGTTTATCTGGATTCAGCCAACCCAAGTGAAGTCTCGCCTCAAACCCACTGGGATAAATCAAAGTCGCCCAAACCGTATCCGCTAACCCCTCTTGCAGCCAAACCGAACCCCTCGCTTCAACCACACAGGGACTCTCTCCCAACCAGAAATTCAAGATTGCAATATCGTGAATGGCTAGATCCCAGAGTGCATCGACATCCGATCGCACTGGACTTAGATGGGTTCGAGTGGAATAGCCGTAGCGTAGTTTGCCGAGCTTACCCGATCGTACTAATTCCTGCCCACGAACGATCGCAGGATGAAATAAATAAGTGTGATCGACAACTAACTGCTTTTGTTGTAATTCGGCAAGCTGACAAAGTTGAATCGACTCCACAACATCTAGAGTTAGGGGTTTCGCTGCCAAGACGTGAAGATTTTGCTTCAGCGCTGCTGTAATTAACTGATTGTGAGTTGTTGCAGGTGTGGTGATCGCAACAGCATCTAACCCGCTTAACTCCAAAGCATCTTGCCATTGCGTCGTAAAGAAGATCTGCTCATCAAGCCCAAATCGCTGTGCAATAGTTTCTAACTGCACTCCGCAAGGATCAACCACTGCAACCACTCGCGCTCTTGGGTGCTGCAAGAAATTCCGTAATAAATGAACTCCCCAGCGTCCCACACCAAACAGCGCGATCGTCGTTGCCTCTGACATCCCAGTTCCTCCCAAGGGTAGCGCTGGCAAGTCAGCCTGATCTAACTCTCCTGACGGCTCAGCACCAAAAACGCTTCTTGTGCGGCTGCTTGCTCAGCAGCTTTCCGCGATCGACCCATTCCCTGCCCTAAACAGCGTCCTTGAATCCAGACTTCTGCTACAAAGCGATGCGGGTCATTGTGAGTATTCCCGGTTTCTTGGGTGCGATATTCAGGCAGCGTTTTTTGGTGTCCTTGCGTCCAATTTTGCAGCGCGGCTTTGTAGTTTTGGCGGGCAGGATCAGCGAGAATTTCTTCGGCAAGCGGTTGGAACTGCTCATCTAACCAGGAACGAATCAGGCTGAGATCTTGGGTGCTGAGGTAAAGAGCAGCAAGCACCGCTTCAAAAGAATCGGCAAGGCGCGAATCGCGTCCGGCTGGATCAGATTTTGCACTCGCCGCGACTAGGAGATAGCGATCGAACCCAAAAGAATCCGCAATTTTAGCCAGAATGCGATCGCTGACTAAGACCGATCGCAGGGCGGTGAATTCTCCCACTTTCAACTGCGGGTAAGCCTTGAGCAAAAATTCAGCCGCCGCTAACTTCACGACCGCATCCCCGACGAATTCTAGCTGCTCATAATTGCGCTCTGCTGAAAACGTCACATGAATCAACGCCAGATCCATTAAGTTCCAGTCGATCGCATCAAGCTGCGCGACTCCCAAACGTTGAACAAGGGATCGGAGTTCCTGCTGGCGGCGCGGATAGGCAATCATCGGTGCAATCAGAAATTAAACTAACTCCATCGTAGAGGGTGGACTGCATCTGATGACAATTTAGGCGGATTTCAAGACTGCATAGGTGCGCTCAATTTCGTTAACAGTTGCCGTAGTTAGAAGCGGCACGGCTGGAGTTTCTTGATTATTGAGAGAAATCGTCGTGATTTGAAGCTGGTCAGAGCTTGGCAGAAACGGTACTGTGCCAATTCTGCTGCTGCGCCAGTGCTGCGATCGCACCTGCTCGATCGTGCCCGGAAGCACACCCGCTAACAGCGCTAGAACCTCATTCGGCAAGCCAAGGACAACCTGCCGTCCAAAAAACTCCTCAAACCCTGTGAGCAACTTTTCAGCGCGAGTCATGGAATCAGGATGGTCAACAATTCTCTGTAGCCAGCGCCCCCATTGAATTCTACGCCCATATGCCCGACGACGCTCCTCATAGGTCGTCGTTGCGATCAGATCTGGAGCACCGATCGCAATCACAGCGCGATAAGCAGGTTCAACGGCACAATTCACCGCAGCGCCAGGACCCGCGAACTCTGCGTGATATTCTTTACATAAGATCAGCCCACTTTTCTTGTGTTCTGCGATCGCAAAAAGCAAACTCTGTGAGGAAGAAGGCTCACAGCGCGGCGGGAGTTCGAGGGTAGAAACTTGACTTTTCACAGACTGATCTGACTCGGCTGTAGGTGAGAAACTGCCTGATGTAACGGGGTGCGTTGCCTCCCTATAGTATGCGAGCAGAGCAGACTGGATGAAATGATCGATACAGTCTTTGCGGAATCTACACATTAGTTTTGTTCTGTTTAAAGGAACGTGAGAATTGAACTAGCAATCTCACGCTCAAGCGAAAACGGCTGTGTCATTTTCTGTGCAGAGTCGAGAAGAGTTAGACATAAGCCGGATTCTGTTCTCACCCTGCATTTTGCAAGGTGAGGGCAGTTATCTATCTGGGATTGAAGTTACCTCCAACCTCAAGCGGTTCTCGCTCACTCAACCTTCATTGAAAGTGAAGTGAACTACCGAAACAGGAAAAAACCCAACCCTTGTTTCGTCCGACCTTGCTCCCCACCGGGGTTTACCGAGCCAGTACCTCTCGATACTGCTGGTGCGCTCTTACCGCACCTTTGCACCCTTACCGGAATGGCGAGTGGGGCATACGACGCTTTTGACATCTTATGCCCGATCCCCACCTTTCTCCGGCGGTATTTTTCTGTGGCACTTTCCTCACGCTCACGCGCACTGGGCGTTACCCAGCAAGTTTGGGTTTTCGGGAGTCCGGACTTTCCTCAGATTCGTGCTGAATCCGCAACCGCCTCGCTGACTCTTCTCTAACGTCCAGTTTAGCTGATGGGGGTCAGGGCTTTTTGGGATTCCAGGGAAGTCCGGCTGTCCAGTCGAGCTTGCGAACGTTAAAGCGACAGACGATCGCGATTTGATTGCCTGCGGGAGCCGATGAGTTAAACCCCATAAAGCGCAGCGCAAGGTAGAGCTCAAACTTAAACATCTCTTCACCGGACATGAAGTTCTGATAGCGCTTTTTCTTGGCTGCGGCTGCTTTTCTGTTAGGTTTGCTGAAGTCGAGAACCGTTTCGCTCGCTTGCAGGGGGCTACCTGCATCTCTGCGGGACAGCATATCTTCGGCAAACAGGTCTTCCCTTAGGGTTTTGCCAGGGGCGATCGCGCTGATCGCTTGGCGTTGAAAGACATCGACTGGAGAACCCGCGACAGCGCGAGTGACACGACGCGATCGTGGGGGATCGTATTGATCGGTGAGGGCGCAGGAGTCCCAATCGACATAGAGCGCGTGATCAGTTGATTTATTGTTGATGCGGATTTGCAGCTTTTTGAGCCTGTCGAATTCGTAGCGGTTATCAAATTTGAAGCTGATACCGATCGCGTCTTGTAGATTTAGGACAGTGAGTTGCTCGTTGAGATAGTCCTGATCGAGCCAGATGGTGAATTCATCGTTAAATGAACTCACCATCTGGAAGAGAACATAGGTGACGCATAGAAAATAGACTGTTAATAGAACAAAATCGAGTTCAGTCATTCCTGATCGCACAAATGCAGCTTTAATTCTGTCCTTATACCATTCCGGGGTAGCGGTGTGTTTAGAATTTTCGTCAAACGGCGGACAGAGCGACAATTTAATTAAGAAGCAATTAAAAAATCGGCAGAAGTCATTAAGCTTCTACCGACATCCCTTTTGTAAACCTAGAACCGTTGTAGCGTTAACGCTCAAAATGTTTCTTATCGTGCTTCTTGTCGTAAATATTGCCGCTAAAAGGCTGAAGTCCTGTACTGGGATAAGCATCATCACTTAAGCCGAAAATCCGACTCACAGCACCCGAAAAATAGTCCATCAGCCCATCTACTACTTTTGGAATACTCATAAGAATCACCTTTCAAAGTGTGCGTTTGGTGGAGCAGAAAAATTTGTCTAGGTGAATGGCTAATTCACAGATTTACGAATAACCCATTATGAGAAATTTGGCAGAAGATTGCCAGGGATCGCATCAATTGTTTAGAAAGAAATTAGGTTATTTCGTTTTTCTTGAAATTTCGTATTTTCTATTCGAATAAAGTTATAAAAGCTAGAGCAAATACGGAACGATCGCAACATCCCTTCACATCTGTAAAACGGCTTGTTTTTGTTAGAGCTACTATAATCCTTTTTGATTGCCTTTAGATTAGATTGCTGGTTTTCTGGATCTACTTCTTGACTTTTGGTTAAATTAACTATAATTTAGGAACAGTAAATCTCAGCCTGCCATCACCTTTGAACCCAAGGAGGATTTGGGTGGAAGATCTTGAACTCATTATTCGTCCAGAAGATTACAGCTTATTAACTGATTTATATCAGTTAACAATGGCGGCTTGTTACGTTGGTGAAGGTTTAGATCAAAGACGCGCCAGTTTTGAGCTTTCAGTGCGGCGATTACCAAAAGGATTTGGCTATTTAATTGCGATGGGACTGGCGCAAGTCCTGGAATATTTGGAGAATTTTCAGTTTGGCGAGGCGCAGATTTTAGCCCTACAATCAACGGGAATTTTTGAGCAAGCACCGGAGCGGTTTTGGACACGGCTGAAAGAGGGACAATTCGAGGGGGATGTCTGGGCAGTTCCAGAAGGGACGGCAGTATTTGCGAATGAACCTTTGCTGCGGATTGAGGCTCCTTTGTGGCAGGCTCAACTGGTTGAAACCTACTTGCTAAATACGATTAATTATCAAACGCTAGTCGCAACTCGTGCGGCTCGAATGCGAGATGTTGCGGGTAAAGATGCGATTTTGTTTGAGTTTGGCACTCGTCGCGCCTTTAGTCCACAGGGTTCGATCTGGGCGGCTCGATCGGCGCTAGCGGGCGGTTTAGATGCGACCTCAAATGTATTAGCGGCAGTGAAACTCGATCGCAAGCCCGTTGGCACGATGGCGCACTCATTGGTGATGGCGTTGAGCGCGATCGAGGGGACTGAATCCGGGGCTTTTGCTACCTTTCATCGCTATTTTCCGGGTGCGCCGTTGCTGATTGATACCTACGACACGATCGCGGCGGCGGAAACGCTCTCGAAACAACTCAAAGCGGGAGAAATTGAGCTTGCAGGGGTGCGGATTGATTCGGGCGATTTATTAGATTTGTCGAAGAAAGTGCGATCGCTCTTACCTGGCGTTTCAATCTTTGCCAGTGGCGATCTCGATGAGTATCGCATTGCCGAGTTAAGGGCAAACGGGGCTTGCATTGATGGCTATGGCTTAGGAACTCAACTGGTTACGGGTGCTCCTGTAAATGGGGTTTATAAGCTAGTTGAAATCGATGGAATTCCAGTGATGAAAGAAGCGACTGGGAAAGTTACTTATCCTGGACGCAAGCAGATTTTTCGGCAAGCTGGAGTGCGCGATCGTTTAGGACTTGCGACCGAAGATCCCAAGGGAGAAATTCCTTTATTACAATTGGTGTTCAAGCAGGGAGAGCGCATGAGCGAACCGGAAACAATCGCCCAAATTCGCGATCGCGCCTGGAAAAATGTTCAAAGCTTACCCGAATCAGCGCGACAGCTTGAAAGTCCAATTGCGCTTCCAGTCGAACTCTCCGAAGCGCTTTCTGAGTTAACCGATCGCACTTGTCACCGGAGCAAATCTGTATGAGAATCGCGCTATTTGGAACTAGTGCCGATCCGCCCACCACAGGACATCTAGAAATTTTGCGCTGGCTGTCCGGACAGTTTGATCACGTTGCAGTTTGGGCAGCCGACAACCCATTTAAGTCGCATCAAACCGAGTTAGCGCATCGAACAGCCATGCTGCAAGTTTTAATCAATGAGTTAGGCTGTCCGAATGTGCAGGTACATCCCGAACTGAGTCATCCCAGAACGATCGTCACGGTTGATCGCGTTCAAGAGCACTACCCGAATGCAGAGCTTACTCTAGTTGTGGGATTTGATGTAGCACAACAGTTATCGAAATGGTATCGCGTGACGGAACTCTTACAGCGAGTGCGAGTCTTGGTGATTCCGCGATCGCGCTATCAGTTCGAAACGGAAGATTTACAGCGATTGGAAGCACTGGGAGCGCAAACCACGATCGCGCCTGCGACGGTTCCAGATGTGTCATCCACCGCATATCGCGAAGGCTGTGACTTATCTGGGGTGACAGCCTCGATTCAGGCTTATATCGATCGGGAGCAACTGTATCAATGCCACGCACACATAAAAAAACAACCCGTTCATTGATGGGGGAGAAACTTGCAGATTTCAGGGTGGGAGTGGATAACGTCATTTTTTCGGTAGACACCGCGCAAAATCGCTTGTTGGTTCTGCTGGTAATGCGTCATGAAGAGCCGTTTTTAGGGCAGTGGAGCTTGCCGGGAACCCTGGTGCGACAAGGAGAATCACTCGAAGATGCAGCTTATCGGATTCTGTCAGAAAAGATTCGGGTGAGGAATCTTTATCTAGAGCAGCTTTATACGTTTGGAGGCCCCGATCGCGATCCGCGTGAGGCGAAAGAGAGTTATGGAGTGCGATATCTATCCGTGAGTTATTTTGCGTTAGTTCGGTTTGCAGAAGCTGAACTGATTGCAGATGGAGTGAGCGGAATTGCTTGGTATCCTGTGGATCAATTACCCCAACTCGCATTTGATCACAACAAGATTTTAGAGTATGGTCATCGCCGTTTAAGAAACAAATTAGAATACAGTCCAGTTGCGTTTGATGTATTACCAGAATTGTTTACATTAAGTGATTTATTTCAGCTTTACACCACAGTTCTAGGCGAGAATTTTTCGGATTATTCTAACTTTCGATCGCGCCTATTAAAGCTCGGCTTCTTATCAGATACAGGCGTAAAAGTTTCCAGAGGAGCGGGACGACCTGCAAGTTTATATCGCTTTGATGCCGAGGCATTTGCACCCCTAAAAGATAAGCCTTTAGTGTTTATTTGAGATTAAAATTATGGGACTTGGAATCGAGGAACTATTAGCGGATAAGCGAGAAGAAATATTGGCGATCGCACACAAGCATAAAGCCTTTAATATTCGGGTTTTTGGCTCCGTCTCAAGAGGAGAAGCCAATGCAGAAAGTGATGTTGATTTCTTAGTGGAGATGAAAAATCATAGTTTGCTCGATCGCATTGCGCTGATTCAAGATCTCGAAGATGTGTTAGGACGAAAAGTTGATGTGGCGCTACCAGAAAATTTGCATGAATTGATTCGCGAGCGTGTTCTGAAAGAGGCAGTTCCCTTATGAGAGAAATCCGTCTCTTACTCAGCGATATTTTAGAATGCATTACATGGATCGAATCCTACACTGCTGAAGGACGCGAAGCATTTTTGCAAAATCGTATGATGCGGGATGCTGTAGTTCGCAATCTTGAGATTATTGGAGAGGCGACTAAACAATTACCACTTTCGATTAGAGAAAGCTATCCTGATATTCCTTGGAAACGGATTGCAGGATTAAGAGATGTTTTAATTCACGATTATGTCCGAGTTGATCCTGAAGAAGTTTGGCAGGTCGTAGAGCAAAATCTGCCAGAGCTTAAAACAAACATTACTGCTATCTTGCAAACGCTGAACCAATCATGATGAAAATTGCGATCGCACAACTCAATCCGACGATCGGAGATATCCAAGGCAACGCGGACAAAATTCTCCAAGCTGCCGATCGTGCAGCATCTGAGAATGTTCGTTTACTGCTGACTCCAGAACTATCACTCTGTGGTTATCCACCACGCGATCTGCTGCTTGATCCAAGCTTTGTTGCAACAATGGCAAAGCAACTTGCGGAGCTTGCAGCAAACATCCCCGAAGGTGTGGCGGTGTTAGTGGGAACCGTTGAGCCAAATGCTCGATCGCTCTCAACAGGCGGCAAACCGTTGTTCAACAGTGTGGCATTGATTGAGAAAGGCAACATTCTGCAAGTCTTTCATAAGCGCTTACTGCCAACTTACGATGTGTTTGATGAGGATCGCTACTTTGAGCCGGGAAATCAGCCAAATCAGTTCGAGCTAGATGGAGTTCGGATTGGGGTCACAATCTGCGAGGATCTTTGGAACGATGAGGAATTTTGGGGCAGACGAACCTATACCTTGAATCCGATCGCAGATCTCGCTGAAGCAGGCGTAGAATTCACGATCAATCTTTCAGCCTCGCCCTACACAGTCGGAAAGCGAAAGCTGAGAGAAGCGATGTTGCAACATGGATCATTGCGATTTAAGCAGCCATTGATCTATGCAAATCAGGTTGGCGGTAATGATGATCTGATCTTTGATGGCGCAAGCTTTGCAATCAATCGAAAAGGGGTATTGATTGCACGATCGATTAGCTTTGAAGAAGATTGGCTAACGATTGAGTACAATCTTGCAACACGGGATTTTGAGAACAGCACGATCGTAGAGGCTCTCGATTGCGAAGAAGCTGAACTATGGTCAGCTTTAGTTTTAGGTGTGCGAGATTATGCCCGTAAATGTGGTTTTTCTAAGATTGTATTGGGTTTGAGTGGTGGAATTGATTCATCATTAATTGCCGCGATCGCAGCCGAAGCAGTTGGTCAAGACAATGTTCTCGGCATTCTGATGCCTTCTCCCTATAGTTCTGATCATTCCATTCAAGACGCGCTAGATCTTGCCCAGAATTTAGGAATTCAGACGCAAACATTGCCGATCGGAACAATCATGGAATGTTTTGATCACACTCTTGATCCATTGTTTGCAGGAACACCCTTCGGACTGGCAGAAGAGAATTTACAGTCTCGAATTCGCGGCACTTTGCTGATGGCAGTATCGAACAAATTTGGACATCTCTTAGTTTCAACCGGAAACAAATCAGAGATTGCTGTCGGATATTGCACCTTATACGGAGACATGAATGGTGGGTTAGCCGCAATCGCAGATGTGCCGAAAACAAAAGTCTACAAGCTGTGTGAATGGATTAATCGATCGCAAGAGATCATTCCCGTGAATGTGCTTGTGAAACCGCCCAGCGCAGAATTAAAGCCTGGTCAGAAAGATCAAGACTCACTGCCAGAATACGATGTGTTGGACGACATTCTCGATCGCTACATTCACCAACATCAAGCCCCCGCCGAAATTGTTGCCGCCGGGCATGAAGCAGCGATCGTCGAACGAATCGTTAAATTAGTTCGGATTGCAGAATTTAAGCGCAAGCAAGCACCCCCCGGATTGAAAGTGACCGATCGTGCCTTTGGCACCGGATGGAGAATGCCGATCGCAAATCGTTGGATTGCTCGAATTTGATCGAATCCATTGTAAATTAGCGCTGTTTCTGGCGTTTCGTAGTAATCTTGTGCAGATTGCATCCAAATCGTTTCGCGATCGACCCCGTAAGATATGCCAAATGCCGAAGTTGAATCGCCAAGATCGACCCAGCTATCGTTACCGATCCCAGTCCCAAATTCAAACCGCAAAGGCTTAGAGATTAATCAACTTCGACCCGAAGATCGATCAGCCCACGATTGGTATCGCTTTGTGCTTTCTTACCCGCCGCACCTCGTCCGAGAGTATTTGCAGAAGTTTAAAATTGATTCATCCCAACGAGTGCTTGATCCGTTTTGTGGAACTGGAACGACTCCGGTTGAGTGCAAAAAATTAGGCATTAAGAGCGTTGGAATTGAAGCAAATGCAATGGCAGCATTTGCTTGTCAAACGAAGCTCAATTGGACAGTTGATCCTGATGCTTTAATTCGTCACGCAGAAGACATTGCAACCACCGCTTCTACGGTACAAAATCAGCCGCGACAACCCCGAACTCTAACCGAAGAAGTCCAAAAGCTACTGTTAGCTGATTCCATCAGTCCTGTTCCACTGGATAAAACCCTAGTGCTACTTGAGGAAATCCAGCGACATTCAAACGATCGCTATGATGCTCACATTCGGCTTGCACTCGCAAAAGCTTTAGTATTCTCGATTAGTAACTTACGATTTAGACCGGAAGTGAGCATCGGAGTAGCGAAATCTGATGCGCCTGTGATTGAATCGTGGCTACAGGCAGTGCGAATCATTGCCAACGATTTACGCACCTTAGCCTCTCAAGCTGAAACCGAAGCGATCGTGCATCATGCAGATTCGCGCAACGCCGGACAGATTCTGGCACCGGATTCGATTGATGCGGTGATTACTTCCCCACCTTATCCCAATGAGAAAGACTACACCCGCACGACACGGCTAGAGTCGGTGCTGCTTGGCTTTATCAACACCAAAGCTGAACTGCAAGCAATGAAGCGGGGATTAGTGCGATCAAACACACGCGGCGTTTATAAGGTCGATGACGACGATCGATGGGTGTCGCATTTTCCTGAGATTCAACGCATTGCTCAAGAAATTGAAGATCGCCGGATTGAGCTTGGAAAAACAAGCGGGTTTGAGCGAATGTATGCACGAGTCACTAAGCTGTATTTCGGCGGAATGGCAAAGCATTTAGCTGAGTTACGTTCTGCACTGCGCCCTGGTGCTCAGCTAGCTTATGTGGTTGGAGATCAAGCGTCATATTTGCGTGTGATGATTCGGACAGGTCAACTGTTAGCAGACATTGCTAGTGAACTGGGCTATGAAGTGGTGAACATTGATTTGTTTAGAACTCGATTAGCGACTGCAACGAAAGAACAAATCCGCGAAGAAGTTGTAGTGCTACGTTGGAACGGGAAACAATAGACTTCTTGCGTGAATCAGCGAGAGCATCGTAGAAATAGGTCAAGGAGGACAAACTGATGACCTACAAACAGCTCAAACATCTGAAACCCAACGCCTTCAAACGCCGATGC
>NZ_JAMPLL010000037.1:0-31756 GCF_039962495.1 Leptolyngbya sp. AS-A5
CAGGTGCTTAGATAAAGCTCCCTCATTGCGCGATGCAATGGAAGCAGTGCTCAAAGATGCAACCGCTTAATCTCAAAACTATCGCTGCCGCAAACTTACAGGCGACCGCTATATCATTCGAGCTAAGTGAGATCGTGGACTGGGTTGTAAAGCGCGATCGTATTTAGAGAGGGCTATACTCTATGGACGATCAAGAATAGTTCTACTTCCGTTCATTTTTGGACGCGATGTTTTGTATAGTTAAAGCTAGCGTGTCGATAGAAGCTCGTTTGTTAGTTCTTCAAAATTTAGGGCGACAAGTTGAAGAGAAGTGGATTTGGAAGCATCTTAATTTCGAGTTGCATCCAGGAGAAAGGTGCGCGATCGCGGGTGCCGCCGGAACCGGAAAGACATTGTTACGAACCGGAAAGACATTGTTACTAAGAGCGATCGCAGCCCTTGATCCAATTCAAGCCGGAAGTATCTTATTTCAAGGTAAGAACTTGTCTGATTGGTTTATTCCTCGCTATCGCACTCAAGTTCTTTACCTACATCAACGCCCCGCATTACTAGAAGGAACAGTCGAACAGAACTTACAAGCAATCTATAAAATGTCAGTGCACCGATCTCTGAAACCCTATCCTCTTGAGCGCGATCGCATCCTGAAGTATCTATCGAGCTTAGGACGATCCGCAGATTTTCTCAACCGCCCCATTCATGCCCTTTCAGGTGGAGAATCTCAGATTGCAGCTTTTCTACGTGCTTTACTGTGTTCTCCGACTGTGTTGTTATTTGATGAACCGACCGCTTCCCTCGATGCACAGACTGAGCAACAATTCGAGCAGCTTGTACAATTTTGGCAACAGGAAGACCCAATGCGATCGTATTTCTGGACAAGTCATGATCCAGAGCAACTAAGCCGAATGACCGATCGCGGATTGAGGCTCGATCGTTTGTAGCAGCGGTATATTTACAGTACACTTGACCTTATTGTTTTTCGCACAATGTAATGCGACGCGATCCGCTGTTTTACAAGCTCTTTCAACGTTCTCCCGACTTGCTCTTTGATCTGATTGGGAATAAGCCCAACAATGCGGCTGATTATCGATTTGAATCAGTCGCCGTTAAGGAGCCAAAGTTTGAGATTGACGGTGTGTTTTTGCCGCCTGAAACCGGAGAGCCTGGAACCGTCTATTTCTGTGAGGTGCAAATGCAGAAAGACGATGAACTGTACGAACGGTTGTTTAGCGAATCGGCATTGTACTTCTACAGGAATAGCGCTCAGTTCTCAGATTGGCAAGCAGTGATTATCTATCCGACTCGCGCAACAGAACAAAGTAAGCTGTATCCGCATCGTTCTCTGTTAAGCGGGGATCAAGTGTATCGAGTGTTTTTGGATGAATTGGGCGATGTGAGATCCTTACCTGTAACTGTGGGCGCACTCGTATTAACAATCTTGAAAGAAGATGAAGCGCCAGAAGTGGCGAGAGGTCTGATTGCACGGGCAGAGATGGAGGACTTCACGGCAACGGAAAGACGAGACATAATAGATATTGTGACCTCAATTCTAGTGTATAAATTTACGAACTTAAGTAGATCGGAGATTAGAGCTATGTTGGGATTAGATTTAACCAAAGAGCCAAGAGCAATTCGGGAAGCTAAGGAAGAAGGACGGGAAGAAGGACGGGAAGAAGGACGGGAAGAGGTGCGCGGGCAAGAGGCGATCGCCCTGATTACTCGACAGCTAACTCGGCGGTTTGGGCAGGACTTTTCTGAAGAACTACGATCGCAGATTGCAGCCTTACCGTTGCCGTTGCTTGAAGACCTCAGTGAAGCTTTACTTGACTTTTCATCCGTGGCTGACTTAGAAGACTGGTTAAGAGAACTTCAAGCATAAGCCTAACTGCAACGAGAACTGCTTACCTGAACTGCTATGACGACTTCTTATGTTCCTATTAATAATGGACAGCTCGCGATCGCAGCCTTACTCATTGTGATTAATGTTGTTTTGTCAATCGCGCTACAACTGCGACTAGAGAAGCAGTTGTGGATTGGGGCAGTTCGGATGACGGTTCAACTTTTGCTGATTGGCTACGTTCTCAAGTGGATTTTTACTTTACAGTCGCCCTGGCTCGTATTAGCTGTAACTTTAATGATGACGATTCTGGCGGGACAATCTGCGATCGCAAGAACTAAACGTCGCTATCGGGGAATCTTTTGGAATTGCTTCATCTCAATCTTTGCCTCCTCAGCCTTGATGATTGGCGTGATTGTAGTTGGGATCATTAGAGTTGAGCCTTGGTATAACCCACAGTATGTGATCCCAATATTAGGCATGATCCTGGGCAATGCACTAACCGGGGCATCCCTTGCACTCGATCGCTTCACTGAAGATCTGATTATTCGACGAGATCAAATTGAAGCTTTGTTAGCGTTAGGTGCGACTCGATGGGAGGCTGCACAGCAAACAATTCAAGAAGCATTAAGAACCGGGATGATTCCTACAATCAATCAAATGATGGTGATGGGAACCGTAAGCTTACCCGGAACGATGACCGGGCAGATTATTGCAGGCGCAAATCCAACTGATGCAGTACGCTATCAGATTGTGTTGATTTTTGCGATCGCAGCCGGAACTGGACTCGCGACGATTGGAATTGTCTTACTTGGATTTCGATCGCTCTTTAACGTACAACATCAACTAAGACTTGATCGATTGCATCTCAGAGAAAAAGCCTAACTACGATCGCGCCTTTGCTTTCTGACTGATAGGAATACACAGTGGTGTTCCTGAAATCGGATCTGCAAAAATCCGACACTCTAGATTGAACACAGATTGAGCGAGTTCCTCGGTCATCACAGTCTTAGGATCGCCTGCTGCAAAGATTCTCCCTTCTTTGACTGCAACTAGATAATCTGCATACCGACAAGCTTGATTCAGGTCATGCAGCACCATAACGATTGTTCTTCCTTGCTGCTGATTCAGATTGTATAGCAAATCTAACACTTCAATTTGATGAGCAAGATCCAGAAAGGTAGTAGGTTCATCCAGTAATAAAATATCCGTATCTTGCGCGAGTGCCATCGCAATCCAAGCGCGTTGTCGCTGCCCACCCGAAAGTGTGTCTAGAGCGCGATCGCTAAACCCCACGAGATCTGTTGTTTCTAGTGCCTGTTGTACAATCTTTTCGTCCTGAATAGACCATTGTTGCAGCCAGTTTTGGTAAGGATAGCGTCCCTGAGCTACTAAATCTTTAACCGTCAGTCCTTCAGGTGCGATCGGATTTTGAGGTAACAGTCCTAATTGTTGAGCAACTTCTTTGGTCGATCGCCCGAAGATCGATTTGCTATCTAAATAAACTGCTCCATTCACAGGCTTTAATAGTCTTGCTAGCCCTCGCAGAAGCGTAGATTTCCCGCATCCGTTTGCACCCACTAAGGCGGTGATTTTGCCTGTGGGAATTGCTAGAGTTAGATCCTTAACAATAACTGTTCCATCGTAAGCAAGGGTGAGATTTCGAGTTGCGAGCGTTGCGGGTAAAGACATAAAAGATTGATTGGTTCAAAATTGTGGTGAATTTTTCTATTTCTTCTTCGTAGCGATCGCCATCTTGACTCCTTCAATCTTGCGAATTTCATCCATCACCGACACAATCTGACCATGTTCTACCTTCTCGTCGGCATTAATTACAACAACTGCTTGCTGATTGGCTTGCATGAGTGTTCTCACTCCAGCTTGCAGTTCAGACAACTGAACCGATCGCTTGTTCAGCGCCAGTTCTCCGCTAGGCTTAACGCTCACCGCAATTCTCGTCTGTTGCTGACTTTTAGAAGTTGCTGCACGAGGTAAGTTTACAGGCAAACCTTCAGAGCGAGTCAGAAACAATGTAGAAATAATGAAAAATGTTAGTAACGCAAACACAACATCAATCATTGGAACAATGTTAATCTGTGCTGGAACATCGTTATCTTCAGAAAACAGCATAGTGATTTGAGCGCAAATAATTAGTGATGTTGTGAAATCCGACCGTCTTCGTAACGACGGCTATAGATTAGCTCGAAACGATTTGCATATTCTTGAATCAAAGCGGTTTGGCGAGTGAAAAAACCTCGAAAGATACCAACCGCAAAGAAGTTAAAAATTGCAACGACTAATCCTGAAGCAGTCGAAACAAGCGCTTCACTGATCCCGCCTGTAACACCAGCAGTTTGACTGCCTCCGACATTTCCAAGATTCAAAGACGCAAACGATACGATCAATCCAGTCACCGTTCCCAACAATCCAAACAAAGGCGACAATCCAACAATCATGTCGAACAGATTCGTAAATCGTTTCATACCAGGAGTTTCAGCCTGCGCCTCCGCCTGCATTGCCAATCGAAACTGTTCAGGTGTGGGACGATCGAGCAACAAAGCAGATAGCAAAATGCGACCCGCAGGGAGATCAATGTTTTTCTTCAGAGTATCGATCGCGCCTGCCACGTCGTTTTCCTGATACAACATCAATGTGCGCTGCATCATCTTGGGCTGACGTTTGATGATGCGACCCCAGTAGCGCGATCGCTCAATGATTAATCCGATCGCGGTTACAGAAAATAGCAGCAGTGGAATCATCACCACTCCACCTGCTTTCAAAAGGTTAATCACATCACTCATCACTACAACTCCAACCCAAGTTCACGAAAATTTTTAGCAATCGATCGTACCGAGGTTTCCGACTGAAGAAACAGAAACCCAAACTCATATCAGATGTCAGCGTAAAGCTAATGAAAATGATTGTCAAGTGCTTTTCAAGAGCTGAACTTAAAGCTACACACTAAAAAGTGCTAAAACGTTAGGTTTATACTCAATATTTTCAGCATCGAGCTTCTTCCCAAACTATGAAAATTAGCAATTGACAGATGCCATCTCGAGTATTAGCCTGAGTGAATGGAATCCCCTGATGCAATTAGCTGTCAATAAATTATGAATTTTGCTCCAGAAGTTGCAGAACAACGTCAGAAAGAAGCAACACGACTGAAGCGGTTTTTGCCCCTCAGCTTCACTGGCGCGATCGTCGCGCATCTTCTTTTGATCCCCTTGCTCGCATTGATTTGGAAGCCTGGGGCAGAGGTTGCGATCGCGGAGGACGAAATTGAAATTGTTGCCGAAGATCAAGCACAGGAAGAACCCGACAATGCTGAGTCTACGGCTCAAGATGCAGGAGGAAGCGGTGGTGGCTCTGAGCAGTTTGCGCTGTTCAATCCAGAACCAAGCGCTCCTCCCCCCAACTCTGTAGAGGTTGCCCAGGCGATTCCTGAGCCTGTCCCCGAATCGATCGTTGAGCCAACTCCGGTTGAAGAACCCGAAGTCGTTGAAAACGATCGTCCCCTTCCAGCTCCTAGTCCTAGCCCTTCTCCTAGTCCTAGTGCTTCTCC
Source organism: Leptolyngbya sp. AS-A5 (assembly GCF_039962495.1). Classification (NCBI taxonomy): domain Bacteria; kingdom Bacillati; phylum Cyanobacteriota; class Cyanophyceae; order Leptolyngbyales; family Leptolyngbyaceae; genus Leptolyngbya; species Leptolyngbya sp. AS-A5. The sequence goes on from NZ_JAMPLL010000037.1 coordinate 5,397, forward strand.
TAGTCCTAGCCCTTCTCCTAGTCCTAGCCCTTCTCCTAGTCCTAGCCCTTCTCCGACATCCTCTCCAAGTCCAACTATTTCTTCCAGTCCATCGACGCAAGCTAGCGGAAAGCCAGAAGGTCAAAACGCTGTAACCAATTCAAACGCAAATCAAGCAAACAGTAGTTCGACAAGCGGGACCAGCACTGGAACTGGGAACGGAACTGGAAATGGTTCGGGAAATGGAACCGGAAATGGCATAGGCAATCAAGGTAGTGGAAACGGAATTGGCAACGGCAACGGGAATGGAACTGGAAATGGGACTGGAGCAGGACAGCAAGGCAAACCGCAATCTAACCCATCACCGCAACCTGTCGCCATTCGACAAGCCCCTCCCAGAGAAGAGGGTGATCGACCTGCTCAAAGTCGGAGAAAGCGACCTCGGTGTAAGGAGAACTGTAATCTTGATGAATACTTGGGGGCAGAAGGGACGGCTCGCTTTGAGTATGATGTAGACAAAGATGGCAATGTGACAAATCTTCGATTGCGGAGATCGAGCGGCAACCCGGAGATCGATCGCAAAGCTGAAGAAGTACTGAAACGGCGACGATTTGAAGCGTCCGAATCGGGTTTCCAAGGACAACGCATTCGTGTGACTTCTGAACAAGAGGGATCAAGCTTTCAGCGTCAGAATGACGAGCGTCGTCGGCAAGAAGCTGCTCAACGTGCGGAACGAGAAGCCCAGATTGCGGAGCAAGAACGTTTGGAGCGGGAACGGATACAGCGTCAAGCCGAGCAAGAGCGTCCGCCTGCATCCGCTACGGAACCTGTTCAACCCAGTCCAACAACGGCTCCTGCACCCGAAACCCCTGCGGCATCTCCATCGGCTGCACCTACACCTGTGGAGCCTGCACCTGCTCCTGTTGAACCTCCACCAGAGCCTGCACCCGCACCGGTCGAACCTGCTCCTGTTGAACCCCCAGCAGAACCTACACCTGTGGAACCTACACCTGTGGAGCCTGCACCTGCTCCTGTTGAACCTTCACCAGAGCCTGCACCCGCAGACGCCGCTCCTTCTAATCCGTAAGAGCATGAACTTGCCCTCACCCTGGCCCTCTCTCCGTGGGAGAGGGCTAGGGTGAGGGCTGCAACCGCCTAAATCATTCTTCTACTCAGCAACGCCGAAATTTCTAATGAGCAATTTGCTGCTACTGGTGATGTTATCTTTGTGATGGTCGATTTAGAGGATGTGAATTAAGTATCTTCGTTAGCAACATAAACGTTAGAAAAATAGCCACAAAGCCCGATCTCAATCATACTCAACGAGCAACTTGTATAAATTAAAGCAAATCCGGCTCCGGGACTTGCACCAAAAATCCATCGAACTAACCCTGTCGAAGAGATTATTGCAGGTTCAACAATCTGATCGCCTAATGGCCCTGCAATTAGAGATGCGATCGCAGACAAACATTGCCCTAACAATGAATTTGCTGCAAACACTCTGCCTTGGGCTTCCGGCTTAACATTGGTCATCCAGATCGCAGTTTCAGAACTCTCCATCAATGGAAAGTTACAAGACGAGCAGAACTGCGCCGGAAGCCAAACTTGGGGAACTCGCCCCAATCCGACTGTCATCTTGCTCAATCCTGCGCCAATCATACTGAGCAGTACGCCTCGAATAGGCTGCCTGAATCCTCCCCAAAGACTGACTGCGATCGCACCCGTTACTCCACCAAGGCCTGCTGCAAGTCCAATTTTTCCTAGCACAGTTGCGCTGCCATTAGTTCTTGCTAAAACCATTGGAGTATAAAGGGCTTCACCCAGATCATGCACAAACCCAAATGGCAACGTCAGTAACAATAAGCTTCGCAGGGAAGGATGCGTAAACAAAAGACGGAAGCCCACGATTAAATTGCGTAAAAGCTGGGTTGAGGACTCGGAAATTTCAGGTTGAGGAATTCGACGGGGTAGCAGAGTTGCGATCGCGATTAGAAATGTAAAGCAATCAATTCCCAAAATGCCGTTCAAGCCAATTATTGGATAAAGAGTTGCTGCGATCGCGGGTGCAATAATCAATGAGCCATAGTGCAACGCGGAACCCATGCTACTGACACGAGTATACTGCTGTGCTGGCACCAGTAAGCTAATTGATGCGGAGTACGAGAGTTCTTGTAGCTGGCTGAAAATACTGACAATGACCGTTGTGAGATACAGATGCCAAAGTTGTAGCGTGTGAGTGAGCGATAGTAGAAGTAGGATCAGGCTAGAGAAGACCGCGATCGTATCTCCCAGCAGCATGAGATATTTTCGGTTAAAGCGATCAACAATCACACCCGAAACCAAGTTGATAACAATCCGGGGCACTTGGAAAAAGAACCCGATCAATGCGAGTGGAGTTGCAGAACCTGTTGTTTCCCATGTCCAAAGTTCGAGAGCAAACCCAGTCATGTAGGTGCCGATCGTCGAGACAAGCTGACCAAACCAGAAAATAATAAAAGTACGCATTTTGATAGGTTCAATCAGCCGTTCTATGTGTTCTGCCTTGGGATTAAATGCTTAGATACATCGTCAAGAATTGCATTCGCTGAAAGCACATTTCCAAAAACCCAATAACCTGAATCAACAATATAGACGCGCTGATTTTTTACTGCCTTTAATGTTTGCCATAAAGGGCTATCTGTGTAAATTTGGAAGTTCTTTTCAGCTCCTGGATCGAGTGCGACAAAGATTACATCAGCATCAAGCCAATCTACACGCTCTAAACTGACATTCACATAAGTCTCATCTGTTCCTTTCAGTTGACGCTGAATCGCAGGAATAGAAACTACCTTCAGTTCTTCAATCACGCTTCCAGGAAAAGAGACATGGTTTAGAAACTGGGTAAACTCAAGCGTTGTGTAAAATCGCATAATAGAAACTTTAGTATCACCAAGTTTCTGCTCCATAACAGATCTTAAGTCTTGTATTCTTTGTTGATAAGCATTTAAGAGTCTTTCAACCTCCTGTTTTTTATTCAAAACTTCGCCAAATTGCCGTAGTACCCTTTTCCACTCAGCGTGACTAAAATCCATTGAAACAGTCGGTGCAATTCCTGAGAACACTTCATAATTCTGAGGCTCCATATACATCCCGACGATCAGGTCGGGGTTTAGCTGCACTATTTTTTCAAGGTTCGGTTGTCCCTCTTTTCCTAGATCGATAATCGTGTCGATCATATCGTTCAGAATCGGTGTTTTACGCCCAGTTCGATTCGCTCTTGTTGTCGCGATCGGCTCTAAACCCAACGCCACTAAAATCTCTAAACTGTCTTGATCCATTGCGATCACTCGCTGTGGATTCAGTGGAATGCAACTCTTTCCCAATTGATGCTGAACGATTCGACAGTCCGAGAAGGCAGCCTCTGATGTTTGAGGCTGCAAGGGTTGACTCAGCAACACATTACAACTCTGAATCAAAGTGATAATCAGGGTTCCTACTAGAAATAGTTTGATGCGTTGCCACCAGAATCTATGAATCATTGTTATGCCGTATGGCTTCAAAATGGTTTCAAACAATCCTTAAAATGTCCAGGAAATTGTACCTCTTACAGTGAAAGGAGCGCCGTAATACACGCGCAATGGACTTTCTGCTATCTCGAAGTAGCTGACATCAAACAAATTCTCGATGTTCAATCCAATCCGATAGTTATCTCGACGATAGAACAAAGCAGCATCAGTGCGAGTGTAGCTAGGAACTTCAAACGAATTATCTAGATCACCTTGGCGCTGCCCCACGTAAAAGATACCAAGCCCGAAGCCTAACCCTTTGAGAGAACCCGTTTGAATTTCATAGGTTGTCCATAAACTTAAAGCGTGTTCTGGGACGTTGTTGATGCGATTACCAACTGAAAAGGTATTGTCAGCAGTGATCCGGGCATCGGTGTAAGCGTATCCGGCGGCAACCTTCCAGCCAGGTACGATTTCACCTGTGATATCCAGTTCAACCCCCCGACTTCTCTGCTCTCCAGTTTGTATTGAAAAATTTGGATCAGCAGGGTCAGCCGTCAAGACGTTAGAACGAGTAATTTGATAGAGTGCTAGAGTCGTAGACAACCGACGATCGAGCCAATCTGCTTTAATCCCTACTTCATACTGAGTTCCACGCTCCGGCTTGAACAAGGCATTATCTAGCGCTGTTCCAACACTTTGCAGAAAAGAGCGGCTATAGCTGGCATACAACGAAAGTGAGTCCGTGGGTTGATACACTAAGCCGACCCGTGGACTGAAAGCCTCATCTTGCTGAGAAGACTCCGATCCATCTACGGATTCAATCTTTTGGCTCACAATGTCAAATCGTCCGCCAAGCAATAGTTTTAGATTGGGTAATAGATCGATTTGGTCTTGTAGATAAATGCCGAGGGAATCTGTAGTAATGGGTTCTCTGGGAAATTCTCCAAGCAGTTCTCCTCGTGGTCGTCTGTAGACTGGGTTAAAGATATCGATCGGTGCTAAAGCAAACTGTTGGTTACTCGCTCCATACACATCCCGGTTAAGATCAAACCCAAATAGCAACTTGTGAGTAACGCTACCCGTTCTAAAGGTTCCAACAACATTAGTATCGAGGATGTAGTTGTCCTGAGACTGGTCCTTTGTACTAAACAAACCTCGCTCTAGAGTGCGCTCATCGTCGAGTAGCGCCGAGGGAAACAGAGAGTTTTGCGGAACTTGCTGAAAGGTGGCTCGAAAGGCATTCCGCAATTGCCAATCTGCACTCAGTTGATGTTCGAGGGTATAACCTAAGCGCAGAGAATAGCGATCGTTTTGATCAAGCTCGTCTCCCGGCTCCCCGATAAATCGGTTCCGAGGCAGTCGCCCATTGATATTAGGCAGAACAGTGCCCTTAGCAGGTAATCCCCGTGCATTCGGTTGCTCAGAAATGGTGTATTCGCCCTCAAAGGTGAGTTTAGTTGCTGGACTGATTTGCCAACTGAGACTGGGAGCAATCACAAAATTGCGGCGATCGAAGAAGTTGATAAACGTTCCAGTCGTAGAAGCACCCGCGATGAAACGATAGAGCACAGTTTTAGAATCATTTAGCGGGCCTGTGAAATCTAGAAAACCGCCGTAGGTATCAAAATTTCCGATCGTTCCCTCGATCGTATAGCGTGGGAACGATAACGGCTTTTTCGTCACAATGTTCACCGTACCGCCTGGACCACCTTGACTAAACAGCGCTCCTGCTGGGCCTTTTAATACTTCAATTTGTTCAATGTTGGGAACTGCAACACGGTTGGTGATATTGGTATCATCCCGTAAGCCATTGCGAATGATATTACGCCCTGTAAAACCGCGAATTGTGAACCCTTCAAACGCAGAGTATGATGGATTGTCCGGTGTCACTCCAGCAACCGTTTGCAGGGCTTCGTTGACACTTTGTACCTGACGATCTCGCAGCAGTTCTTGGGGAACGACTTGCACAGAGAACGGCAAATCCCGAATCGGAGTATCCGTTCTACTTCCAGTTGTGGCATTGGGCACACGATAACCTCGCTGCTGCTCCCCTGTCACCACAACTTCTTCATCAAGTTCTTCCGCTTCTGGGTTGAGGCTGTAGACAGAATTTCCCGTTCTCAAGGTCACGTCTTGTTTAGGTAAGGCGCTATTCCCAACGACCCTGATCCGAATGCGGTTCTCGCCTTGCTGCACAACCTGGACAGCCGCGATTTCTTCAGTCGGATTTTCTGCTCTGAAGGTTGGTGCATCGGGTAATGCCAGGATGGCATTAGGAATGTCTGCAATTAGGCTATTGCTCTCTGTGCGAAACTGAGTGGTATCGATTTGTAGTGGCTTACCTGCTGCAGTTTCAAGAATAATCTCAAGCCCTGTCCCAGTGCGCTCTAACCTTACCGCAGTGATCCGTACTATTGCCGCTTCGATTTGAGCTATCCACTCAGTCATACTGGTTGCAGGTCGATCGTGCTTAAAATCCGGCTTCTTCTCTTCTGCTCCAGCAAGCTGAGTTGTGATCAAAATCGAAACAATGCTACTCCAGACAGCCACCACCAACAACTGTAACTTCATGACTCACACCACAAGAACATATCAGAGCAATGCTGCCGCAACCTTGGCTTAACAGGAATTGCTCTCAATAAAATACCGAAGTATGGGTTCATCCTCAAAGCCTAAACGACCCAAATCCGGATCATTTTTCTACCCAAATCCGGATCAGCAAATCATGCTAACGATTCCATACTGCTGCTGATACTCTTTAGGACTGATCCCAAATTGACGTTTGAACACTTCTGCAAATTGGCTTGCCTTGCGATAGCCCACTGCCTCAGCCACGTCTTTCACTCTCATTGCAGAGTCAATGAGCAGCGATCGTGCCAATTCCATCCGCTCCACCTGCAAATATCCAAAGACCGTTGTGCCAAAACAAGCGCGGAATCCTGTTTTCAACTTATGGTCATTCAACCCAACTTGACGCGCTAATGCTAGTAAAGAAGGAGGATTGCTCAAGTGTTCAATCAGAATGTCCCTAGCCCAGTAAATTCGATCGATCTCATCGGATTTCAATTGAAGCGTTGGCGTTGGCTGTAACGCTTCACCCAAAGTTGCGAGACGCAGCGCAATGAGTTCAATTGCTTTGGCTTCTAAATAAACCCTACGAGTCACCCCCTGATAGGGACACTCCAAGATTTGCCGGAGGATAGATCGCATCACAGATTTCGTTTCACCGATTTGACAGAATTCTTGATCGCTTGGTTGGTGAAGGACTTTTACTAAGTCAGCCGGAAGCAATCCGAAGTCATCTTCAACTAAGCGATGCAAGAATGCCGAACTGAAATGAATGTCAAACTTGAAAATGCGATCGCCCTTCTGCCACTGCCGCATCCCTCCCTCAAAAGTGCTCCAGCAGGCACTAAAAAAATTCTGTCCTGCCCGAACGCCTTCATCTCGATTCGTTCCTATCAGACAAAAACTCAGTTCTAACTCAGGCTCACTAATGCTGTTATCACAAGCTGGATACTCTAAAACCAGGTGTTCACCTAGTTGATAGTCATCAATTAGAAGATTGAGTCCATCACACACATCACTATCCCATCGATAAATCTTCCCAGATTCAGGGTTGTCAAGGTGCAATTCGCGGGTACTCGGACTAATGAGGGGTACATCATCGGCAGCAATGAACAGCGTCATAGATTGGAATTGCAGTGAAGTCTACAGCTTTGAGAGAGTCAGAATGATTTTTGCGTTTTAGTGTAGAACTAAATGCAAATAATTGTCAAATATTGCGATCGCACGTCATTCAGATAAAGCACAGACTTCGTCCATTGGAGCTGCCGATTCAGTAACGGGAAGTTGAACTATTTTTGTTAGAGAATCACCCGATGAAATTGCTGTTCAACTTCCGAAAGACCTTACCAATTAAATTGATAACGCACACTGATCGATCGACCTCTTCCTGCTAGATATTGCACATCACTGGTTTGTAGTTGGGAAACGACTGGGAAATAGTCTGCGTTGAATAAATTCTCGATCGCGACTTGCAACGTTCCGCTCCCGATTCTCACGCTGGTCAGAAAATCAACGGTCAAATAATCATTCACCGCTTGCCGACCAAAGGCAGAACTATTGTTAAAGCGATCGCGGCTTCCAGAATAGAGTAGCTGCAGCCGATTTCGCCAACCTGGAAGTGTTTCATTCTCAACATAAGCAGTGAGTTTCAATGGCGGGATGCGGAAGCCATCGAGAAAATCTTCATAGTTCCCATTATTGTTTGCATCAATGCGCCCTTCCACTAGGCTGGCAGTAAATCCTAAATTCCAGGCTTTGCTAGGCTGTACATCTAATGTTGCCTCTACACCATAGATTTGTTCGGGCGCACGAATAATATCAACAAAGCTAGCAGCAAAGGTTGTTCCCAGATCAGAGGTATTGTAGAACCCTGAAATCGAAGCCTGCACATTTCGCCACTCACCGCGCAAACCGATTTCATAGTTATTCACTTTTTGCGGTTCGGGTCGAACTTGCTCAAACTGAAAATTGTTCGGTGCGGCTCTCAACACTCGTCCAATATCTGCTAGTGAAAAGCCTTGAGAAAAACTAGCAAAGGCGCTGAGTTGCGGCGTGAGCTTGTAAACGGCTCCAGCATTAAACAGCGTTGCATCATAGTTAACTTTTCCGCCTGTAACACTGTTGTTTGCGATCGTGACAAAATCATCCACACTCACAGCAGCCCGCTCATGCCGCACACCGCCCCGCAGAATTAAGCGATCGCTCAACTTCGCTTCGAGTTGTCCAAACACGCCGAGATTGTTGATGGTTAGGGGTGGAGTCCAGATTCGATCGCCCAATTTGCGAAACGCCTGCCCACGACTGGCATCAAACGCAGCCGGATCGAAAAATGACACAGGCTGTTCAGAATTTTCATTGGTAAAGTCTAAACCCCAAAGCAAGTTGACTGCACCATTTTTTGTTAATGGCGTTTCCACGTCGAAGCGAGTTCCAAACTTTTGAGAGTCTACTCGTGACTGAAAGATCAAACGCCCTAGACTAGCGGTATTTCGGGCATCAAAGGGGAAAAATCGCGCCAGCACATCCCGATAATAAACTTGTCCTCGCACTCGACTCCCAAAGACATTGCGATTGGTGTATTCAAGATTGAATAGTGAATTTGCAGTGCCGGGTAAATCATCGAGTTCTAACCCTTCTAATACTCGCGCCCGCTGCCGACCAGGGAGGCGATTTACAATTGGATCGCTAGTGAATCCTGGGTCTTGTCTATTATCAAATCGATTCGCAGAAAAAACAAGCTGCTGATTTGCATCAGGTTTGTAAACGAACTTGCCGAATAGATTAATCGCTTCTGCATTTGACAAGCCGCCCTGTCCCGTGGGATCGAGAGCAATACGATCGCCCCGTGCATCAAAAAAGCTCCCAATGTTTGCTAATGAAACACTAAAAACATAGCCTAGCTTATCTTGTGTGCCCGAAAAGGTTTGCTGAAGCGTTTGACCCCAAGCGCCTTCGGAACCTGTCAGCGAGGTATTTACGCCAATTTCAGTTGTTGCGGTGAGGGGATTTTCAGCAGGAGTGCGCGTGATAATGTTCACAACTCCTCCGGTTGCGCCATCTCCATAAATTGCAGTTGGGCCGCGTAGAACTTCGACTCGTTCGATCGCTCCTGGGTCGATCGTTCTCAAATCGCGAAAGACATTGGGAGTCGTCGATTGCGGAACTCCATCAATTAAAACCGTTACATTTCGCCCGCGCAGGGTTTGACCAAAGATATTGTTCCGTTCATTTGGAGAAGCTAAACCAGGAACTAATTTACTCAGTGCATCAGATAGATCGCGAGAGATCGCGAGTTGTTGCTGTAGCTGTTCTCGATTAAGAATCGTAATTGATTGCGGCACATCTTGACTTGATTCCTGAGTGCGAGTGGCAGTCACAACAACTTCTTCTTCATCGATCTCCGCTGTGACGGCTAGGGTAAGCCCTAATTGATTGGTTGTGACCTCTGCAAAAGGAACTTCGTTTGTTCCGATAATTCTGACTTGAACACGATCGGGTGCGATCGCTTGTACAATCACTGATTGAATTCCGCTGGCCAGATTGTTTGCTTGAAACGATTCCCCTTGAGGAAGCGCAAGTGTCGCTGCAAATTCAGCCGTGAGTGTTGTTTTTTCCTCTGTGAGCGTCGGTTGGGGTAGTGTTTGATTGTTCGCAGTCTCTAGAATGACATTCACGCCATCAGAAGTAGGACTAAGACGAACATTTGTAATCTGAGCAAGTTGCGGAGCTTGAGTCAGTAACTCTGCCGCTTTGGGAAACTGTTGAACCTCTTGCAAATGGCGGACTGCTGGAGTTTCTGCTGCGGCAACAGCTTGCCATATCACTCCCACGATCGCTGCACTGACATAAATCCAGAACCGACACATCATCTCACACCATCCACCTAAATCGAAGCTTCTTGAGAATTATTACTATCTGAAGGCTACACCAATGCCGTCCAAAAGTCTTACGCGATCAGGAGCCGACTTAATCGAAACGGAGATGCGATTATTGCTGCCGATATGCGCGTGGACTGACACCGAACTGCCGATAAAACGCATTGCTAAACGCAGGTAAACTCCCGTACCCAACGGCATAAGCAATCTCTGTAATGCTTGTATCCGTCTCGATTAACAATCGCTGCGCCTGTTTCATTTGATAAGTTCGTAGATAGCCAAATACAGTTGTACCGAAGACCTGGCGAAATCCTTGTTTGAGTTTGCAGTCATTCAAGCCAACCTGACGCGCAAGTTCAAGCAGCGAGGGAGGACGTTGATCGACTTGCGGTCTATCAAGAGAGCGTCTGAGAATTTCTTGAGCGTGATAGAGCTTTTCTAGATCTTGCGGCTTCCACTGCGGTAATTTTGCTGGAGGCTGTTCGTCCTGTGCCCAGCGCCAAAACTGGAGTGTCAGCAGTTCCAAAGATTTGCTTTCTAAATAAAGCTGTCGCATCGCGCCTCGATACGGACAAGCCAAAATTTGTTGCAGAATTGGTTGATGTTGCGCTGATTGGATACCTAGAGTTTGATGAAACGGTTCAACCGAGCGCCCATCGATTAGCTGGCGAATTCGATCGGGAATCTGTTGCCATCCTGAGTAGGCGCGTAAGAACTCTACATCAATACTAAGTGTCATTCGTTGCAGGGATTGTTTTTCAGCGTAGTATTCAATTGAGCGGATTTCTGGTAGGTAGCAAATGCAGCTTTCTCCAGACACTTCTGAACGATCTTCTTCGTGTCGTAATCCTGGATTGATGATGCGAAAATTGCCGGACAGATAAAAGGTCAGCGTCAGTTGGGGGATTTGGTACAAATAGTCTAGATGAATTGGGCGATCGTAAATTACATCATCGACCCAAAGCTGAAACCCGTCTCGCAGGGTTGTAATTTGTCGTTGTCCTTGCCCTAACTTAGAGGGAAGGTTACGCCAGCCTCGATTGCCTTGCCACGTCCAAATCTCATTTTGAGACAAGGCTGCTTGCCAGATTTGGTCAAATTCAGTTTGAGCGATCGGCTTTGACATAAAATCTGGTGCAAAATACGTCGTAGAATTAATGAAAAATCCTATCATTAAGCTAATGTTTTTATCTAGCGCTGTTGGTTGGAGAAGCTGCTTTGTCTGAGATCAAGACTGACCATCTCAAAATCAGTTATGGGGATGCGATCGTGGTGCCTGATTTGTCGATCGCACTGCATCGGGGAGGCGTGACCGCCTTAATTGGGGCAAATGGCTCTGGAAAGAGTACGATTCTACGAACGATTTCCCGCTTGCTCTCTCCCACTCAAGGCGTTGTTTGTTTAGATGGGCGGGATATCGCTAAGCTCAAAACAAAAGATTTGGCGCGTCGATTAGCCTTTCTGCCACAATCCCAGGAAGCGCCCAGCAGAATTACAGTTCGCGAATTGATTGCTTATGGACGCTATCCCTATCAAGGACTATTCAAACCGCTTTCATCGCAGGATCAAACCGCGATCGACTGGGCACTGACAATCACAGGATTAGAGCCACTCGCATATCGATCGGTTGATACCCTTTCAGGCGGAGAGCGGCAGCGGGCTTGGATTGCAATGGCACTCGCGCAACAAACTCAAGTGCTACTCCTCGATGAGCCAACAACTTATCTAGATATTCGCCATCAGCAGGAGATTTTATTGTTGGTGCGGCGGCTAAATCGCGAACAGGGGCTGACAGTTGGGTGGGTTCTGCATGATCTTAATCAAGCGGCAATGTTTAGCGACTGGTTAATTTTGTTGCGTCAAGGGCAGGTGTATGCTCAAGGACGCTCCGAACAAGTGATGAAGACTGAAATTTTGCGCGAGACGTTTGGAACGGAGTTAGTGATTGTGCCGCATCCTCAAACCGGGAAGCCAATGTGCTTGCACAGTGTTGCAGAAGAATTTTAGGGATAAGAACAATGACCTATCGTTACAATCGGCGAAATTTTTTACTAGCTGCTAGTGCCGTTGCGATCGCAACGGGATGTCAATCTCGATCAACTCAATCTGATCGACAAGGCTTTGTTGCGCTGGAATGGGTTTATGCAGAAAATCTATTGGCGCTTGGAATTGCACCGAAAGGACTTGCTGACATCAGAGGCTATCAACAGTATGTTAATATTCCAACCGCGTTAAATCCAAATACAACGGATGTTGGAACGCGACAAGAACCGAGCTTAGAAGCGATCGCAAGTCTCAATCCTCAGATGATTTTTGGGACTCAACTCCGCCATGAAACTATCTATCAAGACCTATCCAAGATTGCCTCTACAAAGCTCTATAATCCTTATCCCGAACCAGGACAGCTTGATCAGTTTCAAGAAATGGAGCAGACTTTTTTATCCATTGCTGAGTTAACCAATCAACACAGCCAAGGCGAGCAAGTTTTAGCACAATTGCGCGATCGACTATCACAAGCATCTAAGAGTTTATCTAGAGTTCCCGATCGCCCAATTTTACTAGGACAGTTTCTAGGAAATACGCCGCAATTGCGTTTGTTCACAGATAACTCAATGGCAATGAGAATTCTCAACCAAATGAGCTTAAGAAATGCTTGGCAGGGCCAGCCCGATCGATATGGCTTTAACACTGTTTGGTTAGAAGCATTGCCTGCTGTGCAAAAAGCACATTTTCTCTATGTTGCGCCTGAGAATGATGCAGAATTTAAGAAGCTTCAAAACAATCCGATCTGGCAAGAACTTGAATTTGTTCGAGAGAATCGGCTGGCTTCGCTCGGAAGCGATACTTGGCTGTTTGGAGGCCCGCTCTCGGCGCAAGTCATCGTTGAAAGAGTCATTGCAGCTCTAACAAAGAAGCCATGAAATCATTGATTACAGGAATTGTCCTATTACTCATAGTGCTATGGGTTCACTTAACTCAAGGACAATCAAGTTCAAGCTTTGAAACTGTGATTGGGGCAGTTTTTTCACCGGATAACAGTGAAGCACAGAACTTAATTCGCTATCTATTATTGCCTCGATCGTTGATTGGTGTCCTAGCTGGAATTGCATTAGGCATTGCAGGAACATTGCTGCAAACGATTACGCGCAATCCGCTTGCATCTCCAACGACATTAGGAGTTAATTCCGGTGCTTATTTTGCGGTTGTGGCAGGCGCAATTTTTGTTCCTCAGCAATTTGCGATCGCGCCTGGACTTTTTGCATTTGCTGGAGGACTCCTTGCAGCGGGACTGGTATATGCGATCGCAACCAGTGTTCGAGTTACCCCAACTCGGTTAGTTTTAGCGGGAGTCGCTGTCTCCTTAATGTTGTCAGCCTTTACAGCAACCTTACAGCTTGTGTATGAGAATGAAACGGCTGGATTGTTTCTGTGGGGCGCAGGTTCTTTAGTTCAAACCGACTGGAGCGGGGTTAGAAGTGCATTGCCGCAAATCTTAGCGGGTTCAGCGATCGCGATTCTGTTCATTCGATTGTGGGATGTATTGCTGCTTGAGGATCAAACAGCTCGATCGCTGGGTGTAAAAGTACAGTCAGCGCGATTTTTTGGGGTTGTAGTTGCGGTATTCCTAGCTGCGATCGTCGTGAGTGTTGTGGGTGCAGTAGGCTTTGTGGGATTAGTCGCACCTCATCTTGTGCGATTGATGGGTGTTCGACAGCATCTATTTTTGCTACCTGGCTCAGCAGTTTGGGGAGCGGTTCTCGTAATCAGTGCAGATGTCGTTGCACAGCAAGTTGCAACGAATGTGAGCGAACTTGCGGCTGGGAGTGTAACAGCTTTGATTGGTGCGCCGTTTTTAATCTGGCTGGCACGTCGAACTTCACCCTCAGAGGGCGGCGCGATGAATGACTCGGTTGGAAGTTTGCAAAGCCGCAGTTTACCAGGATCATCGCTGTATCTTCCTTATTGGGGACTGATGACGATCGTGATCGGTTTATTACTACTCGCTCTCTTCTCAGGCGTTGCATTCGGTCAAATTCGCTTCAGCTTATTGGACGTACTCCAAGCACTAGAAGGCAATGCGTTTTCTCAGCAAGTATTATTTGACCTGCGATTGTCCCGTGTTTTAGTCGCAATGTTAGCAGGTGCATCACTATCTGTCAGTGGACTGCTTCTACAAGGTGTGATTCGCAATCCACTAGCGGGGCCTGAAATTATCGGCATCACATCAGGAGCCGGATTGTTCGCACTCTTCGTTTTAATCCTGATACCCAATGCACCTGTATCGTTGATTCCGATCGCAGCAATGCTCGGAGCCTTTACGACTTTTGCGATCGTCTGTGCGATCGCTTGGCAAGATGGATTTGCCCCCGGACGCTTAGCCTTAATTGGCATCGCAATTTCTGCTTTTTGTGCTGCTGGCATTAATCTATTAGTCGTCAGTGCGAGACTACAAGTAGCTCAAGCATTAGTCTGGCTTTCGGGTAGTACCTATGCTCGTTCTTGGGATGAATTAGGTCAGTTAGTTATATTTCCAGTCGTTTTGTTACCGATTGCATGGCTAACAGCGCGTTGGCTCGATCTGATGGCACTGGGCGACGATTTACCAAAATTGCTGGGAGTCCGACTACAACAAGCTCGGTTAGTTCTGATGTCGATCGCGGTAATGCTGGCAGCAGCATCCGTTGCAACGGTCGGGACTCTGGGATTTGTCGGCTTAATTGCACCTCATGCAACTCGTCTGCTTGTGGGTAATTATCACCGTCAACTCATCCCTTTATCTGCTTTACTGGGTGCAATTTTGGTCGTGATTGCAGATACAATTGGACGCACCATTCTAGCACCAAGAGAAATTCCATCTGGACTGATCACCGCAATGATCGGAACGCCTTATTTTCTCTGGTTACTCTGGCAGAATCGTGACGAATAGCTTTCTAAGCGGTGATTTAGAAAAAATAAATGTGACAAATAATAGCTAAACTTGAGGACATGACTAGAGAAAAGACTGGACAGTTGCTAATAAATCCTGAAAGTAAGAGGGCTTTGTAATCAACTCGTTCGCGCCAGCCTGTAAGACTGCTTTCCTTTCAAGTTCGTGGTGATAGTCTAGACTGCGGAACGATCGCTAAATCGGCAACCCAAACTCGTAGCGCTTAATGAACAGACTAATGACCACATCATGCAACCATTCTGACTACCGGCAGAAATCGGTTTGCAGAATAAAGCACAGGCGCGACCTGATTCTAATATCAAGCCGCGCCTGTTAGAAGCTGGGTTAAATTGTCGAAAGTAGCTTACCCGCCAATGCCCAAACGACCTGCAAGGCTCGGAGTCAGCGGCAACAGAATCGTCACCATCAAAAACAACACCAAAAGCCCGATCGCAGCTCGCGCATCATCCGGCTCACTCAATTCATTCAGGCTCGGACGTTCGGGATTGCGTTGCAGCACCACAATCACGATCGCCCAATACAGCGCCAACGGATTCACTAGCGAAGCCAAACCGAGAATGACGATCGTCGCTACCGTAGCCCAGCTTGCAGTCTTACGTCCGTAAATCGCCTGTACAACTCGCCCGCCGTCAAGCTGTCCCGCAGGCATCACATTAATCGCCGTCACCACCAAACCAATCCAACCAAGAACCACCAGCGGATTGACTTCGACGATCGATTGCTGAATTGCAGCACCCATAATCACCCGCGCTAGAGTCCCCACCAGAATTGAGCCTTCAAAAAACTGGCTTGGAACTTTGAACCCGCTGCCTTCATGCGACAGCAGCAATCCTGCAATTAGCATCCCAAACGCCACTAATCCGCCTGCGATCGGCCCTGCCACCGCAATATCAAACAGTGCCGTCCGGTTCGGCAATAGCGAAGCAAATCGCGTGATTGCGCCAAACGAGCCGATCTGCCAAGTCGGAATGAAAAACGGCAAATTTAACCGAACCTGATATCGCTTTGCCGCAATCCAATGACCCAACTCATGCGCCAGCAAAACGCCCAAAATGCCTAAACTAAACGGCAACACTTCCAGATACCGCTCCGGAGAACTATAGAAATCAAATCCGAGTAAGATTCCTCCAGTTTCCAAACTCGCCGCGATCGTCGCTACAAACAACACGATCGCCAACAGAGTTTGTGTAACTGTGAGCGGTTTTGGATCATTTTTGCTCGGCAGCGCGATGACGACGGGCTTCTCATCCTCGTTGGCAATGAGAAAGAGCCGATAGCGATCGCCCAACTGTCCTGTTAACTTTTCAGTCAGCTTTGCCAGCGTCGCTTCTGGCTCACCCCGCAGATTGCCGCGAAAAATTACGCCATCTTGATACGGAATGGTTTCCGTCAAGAAAAACGTATCGATGCCAAAAATGCTTTTAATCGTTTGCAGATCGGCTTCGGGAATCGAAACTGCCTCAACCGGGGGAATGACTGAACTCGGTGAAGTTGGCGTGGCTTCGGTTGCCCCCTCAACATTGGATAAAGCAGACTCGGTCACGCTTGCGTTTGCCGAAGGCGGCGCCACTTTTGCCGCCGCCCGTTTTGCTAATAACTCTTGTCCTTCGGTACGAAGCTGTCGTCCAATCCAGATATAAATTCCCGTTGACACAACAAACAGCAGGAGCATTCCCGCCAGATTGAGATAAATTCCGGCAGCAAATAAGCCAAAGAACAAAATCCACGGAGCCATCAGCACTACCGACTGTAACCAAGCCAGAATACCGATTTTTCCGTAGGGACGAGCGCGGTTAAACCCCCACGCCAAAATCCCCAAGGCGACAACAATTGTGAGCGCAGTAAACATTTCAACTCCCAAACGATCGTGCTAAACCTTTGCACAAACCCAAACGTCCTACAAGATCTACTCTATTAGATCTCGCGGCATCGAAGATTCTCGGATTTTCTCTAGCCCAAACAAGAACCCCTACCTCACTCAATCAGAACTGATCTGAATTAAAGAAAACAATCATAAAAAATCGTATCGGATCGCGTAATAATCTGCTTTCAAATGGAAAAATGCGATAAAACCTAAAAATAGTCTTGTATTTTCTCGGTCTTTCACCAACCTCAAGATATAGCCGCCTACAGTCTTCTATAGCGTGAACTTCTGGCGCGGTCGAAGCCAAACTGACTGGGCTTGAGATTGAGATTCCCACTGAGATTTCCTCGGAAACAGGCTTTTTATAAACTCACCCTTACCCTTTAATTTCTAATGCAACTTGTACCCCGTCCACAACGTCGGGCAGCTTCCCTTATTGATCAAGCTGCCTACGAACCGCATTTTCCCGATCAATCAGCGACCTTGCGAGAAGCCACGGTCGATCGCGTCGCGATTTTCATTGATGGCTCGAACTTGTTTTACGCCGCGATGCAACTTGGCTTGGAGATTGATTACTCCAAACTTTTAGGATATTTGGTAGGGGGGCGGCGACTCTTACGAGCGTATTTCTATACAGGTGTTGATCCACATAACGAGAAACAACAAGGCTTTCTGCTTTGGATGCGTCGTCACGGCTATCGAGTGGTCACGAAAGAATTGATACACAACGCAGATGGGACGAGACACGCAAATTTAGATGTAGAGATTGCAGTCGATATGCTAGAACTAGCACGATACTGCAACACAATGATCCTGCTTAGCGGAGATGGTGATCTGACTTATGCCGTGAATACGGTTGCCTATCGAGGAGTACAGGTTGAAGTCGTCAGTTTGCAGACCATGACAAGCGATAGTTTGGTGAATGTCGTCGATCGCTACACAGATTTGGCAAAAATCAAGAGCCTGATTCAACGCGATGAGCTTGAGAGCCGCGCCCACTCTATTCCCTAAGAGAGACTTGATACAGAAAAGGGTGTTACATTGCAACACCCCCGATTACTGACCCATATTGTTCCTTTATACTGTATGAGAAGCCGAAGCACCCTGCATTAGTCCAAAGGGAGATTACCTCAGTCAAGTTCTTAAATATTGTTAAGAAGAGTTTCTACAGAATAGGAGCTCCTTTCTATATGTTCAGAAGGTGTTGCGTAAGTAGAAATGAAGCGATCGTTTCGACTGTCTAAAACAATCCTGTTTTTCATTGCTGTTTCAATCATTGCAGCGATCGTTATGACAATCTCGCCTCAGTTACAGCAACCCATCAATATCGTTCAACCCATCAATATCGTTCAACCCATCAATCAGCTTTATATCTTCGGAGATAGTCTCTCCGATGTTGGCAATGTGTTTCGTGCAACAGGCGGACAGGTACCAGCCGCGCCTTATTTCCAGGGGCGACACTCAAACGGTCGGGTCTGGGTAGAGGAGCTAGCAGCGAAGTTGAACTTACCGAACGATCGCGTAGAGAATTTCGCTTGGGGAGGTGCGACAACAGGCATCAACGGTCTCAACCGTGTTCCGGGTGTTCTGGCGCAAGTTGAAACCTTTGTGCACTCCCAGCCGGAGATCGATCCACAAGCGCTCTTTGTGATTTGGGCAGGTTCAAACGATTACCTTTTCAGCACCGAAACGCCAATAACTTCGATCAAAAACCTCGACCGATCGCTGCAATCTCTCTTACAAATTGGTGCAAAACGGCTTTTAGTGGCAAACTTACCGGATCTAGGGAAACTTCCTGCAACTCGCACAACTGAGACTTCAGCCAAATTAACCGACTTCGCCATCACGTACAATCAAGACCTAAAAACGACGCTTGATCGCTTACAAAAGCCTGACTTAACGATCGCAGAACTCGATGTGTTTAACATCTACCAAACCGCCATCACAGACCCGCAGCAGTTCGGATTTACGAATGTTACATCGGCTTGCCTCGGCTCTTCTGCAAACTGCGATCGCTTTTTATTCTGGGATGGCATTCATCCCACAACTGCCGCTCATAAGGTACTAGGGAATCTAGCGTTTGAACAGGTACAGGACGCGATCGGACTACGCTAAATCAAAATCCGATCGCGCCAAAATTTTTAGCTTGAATGATGCTGATCGAGCCACTGAATCATCGCTGCGTTCACCACTTCCGGGCGTTCGTCGTGTGGGCAATGTCCAGTATCGGGAATCGAGACGAACTCGATCGGATGCGTTTCTACCAGCGATTGATAAACTTTAGAACCTGCGATCGGTGTCCAAGGATCAGCTTCTCCCCAAATCACCAAAAGCGGCACTTGAATCTTGGGAAGCAGGTCTGTCGGTTTTGGTCCCGGCGGAGCCATCAGCACCGAAGCAAAAACTTGCTGTGCGCCCGGATGACAAGAAGGCTCATGCAGTAAATCCACCAGTTCGTCGGTAATCGCTTCGCGATCTCGATAGACCTGTCTCAAACTGTTCCGAATCCGGTGTTTTTGCCGCACCTGATTAAACATCCACTGCCCAAACCACTTAGAGGCAACCAGCTTCGAGAATGTACCCATCACCAATCGCAAGGGAGGATTCAGTTCCTCTGGACGGTGATTCAATCCACCTGCCGGATTAAGTAAAATTCCACCTGCTGCAATTTCTGGATGATGCGCCAATACCATCAAGCACAGCAAGCCCCCGATCGAATTACCGACAAAGACCGCAGGCTGCTGAATATTCGCCGCCCAAAAATCCCGCAGCAATTCGACCCAAAGATCGACTGTGTAATCTAAAGCAGGTTTTGCTGAACCTCCAAAACCAAGCAGATCGATCGCAAAGACCTGATAACCTGCTTGTGCCAGAACGGGAATATTTTTCCGCCAGTGACCGATCGATGCCCCAAATCCATGCACTAGAACTAGAGGCTGACCTGCGCCCATCACCGTATACTCAATCGAGTGCCCTTGCCAATCCCAAGTCAGCTTTTCCAGCGTTGGGAGTGCTCTTGCTTCAATCGTCGCCATTTTTTGTAAAGACTTCTTAATTTACTCCCATCATAGTACGAGTTACTGATGAAGTTCTAGAGCGCGACTGTTCGGAAGCTACGACTTTTTCTTCGGTTCGGGTTCTGCCGCTTGCAGGGCGCGATCGAGAACGGTACGCGCTTCTTCGGCTTGCGATCGCGCTTCTCGGTATCTCAGATTCGTTTGTGCATAGCTTTTTAGCACTTTGAAGCCTTCCTTGAGTCCGTTAATTTCTTCTTCCGTCACAGGCTCATCATTAAATAGAATATCAATTTGCTTGCGGACTTGTAGGGCTTCCGATCGAGATTCCTGCGCCTTCAGTTTCAGTGTCGCGAGGCTGCTGAGAGTTTGCACAGCCTGGTTAATCGCTTCTTCATCACTTGCAGGCTGGCTTCCCGGATCTTTGACTTCAATGAAGTTTTGCGGACCAAAACCATCAGCTAAATCGGTTGGTAATTTGCCTTCATCCATCAACTCCATCAGTTGATCCATTGCCTTCTCACGGGCTTTAGGCGAGTCTTTGCCAGAAACCGTGAGAATAATTTCGGGGCTTTGAGCGAGGGTATATTGAACCATTGAGTGTGGCTGTGAACTGACAATAAGAATATTCATACTAATCTTATCTCTGATGACCCAAATTTGACTGACTCAGTTTTGGGCAACTATTCCTTGAGACGCTTGTTTACGTATTGTGCTTGCCTAGTGAATCGCGCTTGGTTGGCAATTTTCTAATTTTTTTGTTGGCTAATGTTGACAAACTCAATTTAGTCTGCGATATTAATAAAGTACCAAATGCGGGTATAGCTCAGTGGTAGAGCGTCACCTTGCCAAGGTGAATGTCGCGCGTTCGAATCGCGTTACCCGCTTCTCAATAAAAATCCCTTATAGTTCTCGCAGCCAGTAGTTGTCATAAAGCTACACGGCCAAGTCCTAGCTTAGATGTTACTTCAACGAGAGATTTTTCACAGAATCTTTTGTAGCGTAACCTGAGTTCGGGATAAGGAATGAGACAAGAAAGGGGCAAACCTGATCGGCTGAAAATACCAAAACTTTAAGCCCAGTTTGCCCTCATGCTTAGTCTAGAAGAACTCTTCTGCTCCATGGATGATTTCTGCCAAACCTTTGAACCGCAATGGAGACAGCGACTTTTAGGATTCGGGCTGCACAGTCGCAACCGTCCTCGCAGTTTGCGCTTGAGCGAGATATGACGATAAAGAACATTTCTTAAATCGAGCATTCACGCCATCGTTCTCCGGTCAATTGCTTTGCCAATATTCTCGGCGGATTGATTGCCTATTACCATCAACTCAAAAAGTCATCCATTGCGCTCGACCACAATTTGCTACTCCCGGCTTAACCCGAACTTAGGTTAACTTAGGAGGTCTGAGCTTAAGTTACACAAGATTCAACTCAGCGAGAAGTTGATGGTAGCAGATGAAAAGGTTTAATTCTCCGGATTTCGCTTCGGCAAACTGTTGACAGAGGTTGACCGTATTCATTAACGGCATCCATTGCTCTCCTGCACCGACGACTCGTTCAACCTCGATCGTTTTGCTTTGTCCCACACATTCTCGGAGGGACGCTTACTGGGTGCCATACCATTTGTTTTAGCGGTTAAATAAACCACATCATTCCAACCAGGATCGCAATCTGGACGTTGAGCAACAAAAATGGGAGTCATTGCAGTGACATTGCCCCGCGCCAGTTCCATGTCCCTCATTGCACTCGGCGCAATTCCCCACATTGATAGTCCCCGCTTTGCACCCATTGATGAAATGCTCGCAAGTTTGTCTTTGATCGCGTTGCAGACCTGAATCGCTTTCTCAGAATTCAGCATCAACGCAGATCGCATCACGCTATTCAGTTCATCTACAATAGTTAGCAGCTTGGGTCGATCAACACTGGGCGGAAGGGCTATGCTTTGATCTGGTGTATGAGAAATAAGGAGAAAAAGGCGTATCCTGCTGAAAGACTAAAAAAGGTCAGCCGAAGAATACACCGTGGATAATGATAACTTGATTGAACTCAAAACACTAGCGACAACAGAAACATTCACAGATGTACTCACAAAATTAGTGCGACAAGGCGTTTCTACCGGAGATTTTGGTGAAGCTTTAACCTCGTTACTAGGAGCGAATGCTGCTGGATTGTCATCGAGTACGATTAGCCGATTGAAAGCCAAATGGATTGAGGAGCATGAACAATGGTAACATCGCAGTCTGAAAGGAAAACGGTATGTTGATGTCTGGGCAGATGACATCTACTTCAACAGCCATGCTGAAGATGACTACTCCTGTATGCTCGTCATCATCGGCGTGAGCGACACGGGACATAAAGAATTATTAGGGCTAGAACTCGGTTTTCGAGAGTCGGAACTGAACTGGAAGAGTTTACTCTTGCGTCTGAAAGATCAAGGCTTGAAAGACGCACCAGAGTTAGCAATCGGGAATGGGGCATTGGGATTTTGGCAGGTGCTGCGTCAAGTGTTTCCCACCCCACAGGTGCAGCGCTGTTGGGTGCATAAAACTGTCACTGTCCTCAACACTTTGCCCAGTTCACAACAACCACAAGCGAAAAAAGCGCTCAGAGATATCTATTTGGCTGCCACCGAAGCTAACGCAGAAACGGCGTTTGGGCGCTTCATCACAACCTACGAAACCAAGTACCCGAAGACCGTGGAATGTTTGAGTAAAGACCGTGCCGCGTTGTTAGCGCTCTACAACTTCCCAGCCGAACGCTGGATACACAGTTGTTGAGCTTCAAACTGTTTAAATTAGTACATAAACTGTAGCGCAAAAATTGTTTGACGATCGCGTGGTTAATTTTGTATCTGCGAGGGGATTCGAGCCTACTTTAGGCTTCGATCGCTGCGTATTGCTGAATGATGCAAGCTTCCTGCCGCTGTTAGTCGACTTCCTGCATTAGTTTCGACTTAACATCGAAGACGGATTGTGCTCTC
Source organism: Leptolyngbya sp. AS-A5 (assembly GCF_039962495.1). Taxonomy (NCBI): domain Bacteria; kingdom Bacillati; phylum Cyanobacteriota; class Cyanophyceae; order Leptolyngbyales; family Leptolyngbyaceae; genus Leptolyngbya; species Leptolyngbya sp. AS-A5. The sequence goes on from NZ_JAMPLL010000037.1 coordinate 28,113, forward strand.
GCTGCAGTAGTTATTAGAGCAGTCTAACTGTTTCTATAGACAGAGGCTCTTATGTAAAAAATTCGCAACCTTTAACTATGAATCTAGTGAAACTTGCAAATCGTTAGAGTACTAAGTGACTTCTCAAAGGGTTGCTTGCCGCTCGATCTCCCAACTTAACTTTTTATTTTATTCATTAATTTGGAGATCCAATGGTCATTGTTAAAACATCTGCTTTATTCTCAGCCTTACTGATTGCCGTTAACCTATCAAGTTGTTCTTCGTCTCAACCCAATAACAATGCACAACCTAATAGCCCTGCACAAGAACCCACAAATCTTGTAGCATCGCCCACTCCTACAGCTCAAGATGATATTAGTGCAGTTGCACCCGTAGCAGAACGAGTTGGGCCTGCGGTGGTACGAATCAATACATCGCGCACAGTGCGAGAGTCGATCGATAATTTTGGTTTAGATGAGTTCTTGGGCAGAAGAGTTCCTCAACAGCAGCAAGTACAGCGAGGAACCGGGTCAGGCTTTATTACGACTGCCGATGGACAAGTAATTACCAATGCTCATGTGGTTGAGGGTGCAGATGCGGTCACTGTGATTTTAAGAGATGGACAAACTTATCCATGGCGCGTCATTGGCGCTGACACGATCAGCGATCTTGCTGTCATTAAAATTGATGGAAACAATCTACCGACAATCCCATTAGGAGATTCAGATACTTTAGTGCCAGGACAGATTGCCATTGCGATCGGGAATCCACTTGGACTGAGCAATACGGTAACTCAAGGAATTATCAGTGCCACCGGTCGTTCGGTTGCGGAAATCGGTATTCCAGATAAACGGGTGAGTTTCTTGCAAACCGATGCTGCAATTAATCCAGGAAACTCTGGTGGGCCGTTGCTGAATGCAGCCGGACAAGTCGTTGGAGTGAATACAGCCATTATCCAGGGGGCACAAGGGATCGGATTTGCCATTCCGATTAATACAGTGAAAACAATCTCCCAACAATTGGTGGCGAAAGGGCGAGTTGAGTATCCCTACATTGGAATTCAGATGACGACCCTTACACCACAGTTACGATCGCAAATCAATCAAAGTAATCCTGGCTTTTAAGTGATCCAAGATCAAGGCATTCTGGTGCTGAATGTCTTGCCCAACTCTCCGGCTGCTCGTGCGGGGCTGCGTGCTGGAGATGTGCTTGTCAGTGTGAATGGCAATCAAATTGAAAACGCAAATCAGATTCAACAGCAAGTGGATGCAATCGGGATCAATAATACAATGCAAGTTACAGTCAACAGAAACTTACAGTCAACAGAAACGGTAATACGCAACAAGTCGCAATTCGTCCAGAAGCATTACCGACTCAACAAGCCCGTCAACGTTAGATGGTTTACAAGTTACACAATACTTTCACCGACTGGAGACCACGAAAATGAAGGGATTAGCTGGAAAAACTGCGCTGATTACAGGAGCAAGCTCGGGAATTGGGCAAGCGATCGCGATTCGGCTGGCTCAAGAAGGTTGCAATGTTGCAATCAACTACCGAAAAAGCGTTGAAGATGCCGAAGAAACCGAAGAAATGGCAATGCAAACAGCCTGTGGGCAAGTTGAAGACTGTGGCGTGAAATTGCTATTGGTTCAAGGTGATGTTTCTCAAGAGCAAGACATTCTTGAGATGATGAGTGCGGTGATTGATAAATTTGGTAGCTTTGACATTTTGATCAACAATGCGGGAATTCAGACAGAATGCGCTTCTCATGAAATTCCGATTGAAGAGTTCGACCGAGTGTTGTCTACCAATCTTCGCGGTGCTTTCCTCTGTGCGCGTGAAGCAATTAAGCATTTTCTGTCTCAAAACCGTTCTGGCAGCATTATTAATGTGTCTAGTGTTCACGAACAAATTCCCCGACCGTCGTACCTTACGTATTCGATCAGCAAAGGTGGAATGGGCAATCTGACAAAGACACTGGCGCTAGAGTATGCCGATCGCGAAATTCGGGTCAACGCAATTGCACCCGGAGCAACGATTACGCCAATTAACGAAGCTTGGACGAATGATCCTGAACAAAAAGCGATCGTCTCTAGCCATATTCCAATGGGTCGCCCTGGAACCGTGGCGGAAATGGCAGCAGCAGTAGCATTTCTCGCATCTGATGAAGCTGCATACATCACCGGACAAACACTCTTTATTGATGGTGGACTCACCCTATACGCTGACTTCCGTGAAGCTTGGTCAGCCTAAATCTTGAGGAGGCAAACGAATGACTGCTGAGGAACAGCGTTTAGAAGAAGCCCGAACTCGCAAAGTGCAGTGGCGCAATTTTATTCTGTTTTCCGAGTATTCTAACGGTGACAATGGTGCAGGACTGGGAGCCCATCATCAAACCGGTTGGACTGGGTTAGTTGCGACTTTAATTTCTAGCTGAATCATTCCATCTATGAACACTGCACAAAGCTTACCGAAAAATATCCTCACTGTCCGAGCGCGGCTCGGAGAAGCTCCTTGCTGGGTCGAAGCAGAGCAATTGCTGTACTGGGTTGATATCTACAATCATCGCGTTCATCAGTTCAATCCAGCGACAGGATTTCATCGCTTCTTTGAGGTCGGTGATGTAGTGGGCTGTATTGCGCCTGCCGGATGCGATCGGTTGATTATGGGTCAACGCAATCAACTCGCATTTTTAGACACCCAGAGTGGCGAAGTAATCCCGATTCTGACGATCGAGAACACTCCTCCTGGTAGCCGCTGCAATGATGGCAAATGCGACGCAGCAGGGCGCTTTTGGTTCGGCTTAACCGGCAATCAAAAGCCAGTCGGTTGTCTCTATTGCTACGATTTCGATGGTACTTTGCAGATTCTAGAAACGGGACTAACAATTCCGAATGGATTAGGCTGGAGTCCTGATCAGCATACTTTTTACCTGACAGATTCTTTCCTCAGAACAATCTATGCCTATGATTTTGATCTCGAAAGGGGTCGCATTGATAACCGCCGTGTCTGGGTGAATTTATCGGCTGAAATCTTTGAACCAGATGGATTAACCATTGATCAAGACGGCTGCATCTGGTCAGCAATGTGGAACGGCTGGTGCATAATTCGCTTTGATCCCGATGGCAAAGAAATGATGCGCGTAAAACTGCCCGTTCAGCGCCCCACCGCCTGTACGTTTGGTGGAGTCGATCGAACGACACTTTACATCACAACCGCATCCGTCGGATTAAGCGAGGCAGAAATCGAAGACAGCTTTTACTCAGGTGATTTATTTAGTTTGCCAACTCACAGCGTTGGCTTACCGACTTACTGCCTCCGGCAGTAACGAGCAACTTCTAAACTTTTCAACATTATCGGATTGGAGGAACCCATTCGTGGTTGGCTTTTTGATTTCTGTTGTTTACTAATCATCTCAAAGGGCACCGTCAGCTTAACCGGGCATCATCAGAGTGAAGCACGATAATTCTTGAATCTTCAACGTTGCTCAAGCAAATCTGAATGAGAGCTTTACAAATCTGCACTGCGCCATCATTTTCACAGCTTGACTGATGCATATTTGCACAACTTCGGCACCTAATTCTCACCTTTCTTCGGCAGGTGATTCTCACTCAACTTCGGCAGGTCTAACGATAGCGTAACGGAACCGAATGAAAATTGCAAGC